>JASHRR010001087.1 GCA_030037185.1 Xanthobacteraceae bacterium
GGTGCTGCCCTGCTGGTCGACGACCAACTGTAGCGCCCGACGTGCTTTTCCGCTGTTGTGAGACGACGTCTTTGAGAGTTCGCCGCCATTTGTGCCCCCGGCAAGACCATAGCGCGGATCATACGGCAGAATTACATGGTACAATTGGAGTGACGAGATTCCTCGTCCCCGGACGGCGGAACTGCCAGAAGAGTTGCAAGACTGGTCGCAGTTCGAACGGAAGAAATCTATCCGAGCGCCGCTGCCAAGGTCATTGCAGCCGAGTACGTCTGCTCAAAGTTGTCAGCCGCCAAACCTCAGAAATCCGGTTTCTGGGCCCGAGGCACTCGGCTGACCCACGCGCCTCCGGACCCTCGGGTATTTTCCGCGCACACACGTTCCTGCGATTCTTCCAAGCCGCGCCGAAAGGTGACTGTCGCCGACCAGGGCATCGTGAATGCCCGTTCATCGACAACTGTGAGCTGGATTTGCAGTCCCTTGCCCTTGTAATTGGGATCGACAGCAAATCCGTTATAGGGAGTGTCGTTTTGGAAATGCTCTTTTGCGGCCCATTCTATTGCTTTTAGGGTGTTCTCATAATCAAGCGGTCGGTAACGTTCAACTAAGTGCAGAGCCTCGGTGAACGGCGTGCCATACCAGTCGATCATGGAAAACGGGCCGACCCTGATTCCCACGGTGTCGACCACCAGCGTATCGCCTTCGTAGTGGCCGACGGAGTCTCCGTACCAGGATGGCGTCAGATGCAGGGGATGAGGCTGGTTCAGGCGCACATGGCGGAATTGATGATCGAAGGGGTAAAGGATCGTGATCCTGTCGGGCTGCTGGAGCAGCTGCATTCCATAATTAATAAAAACGAATGGCACCTGCTCGGGCCAACATTGGTTGCGTGGGGTCGGATAATCCTTGCCGGCCAATGTACTCTCGCCGAGCATCCTGACGACTTCTGCCGCCCAGGGTTGCAAGATCGGATTGGTATAATCGCCGACCAGTTGATCGATACTGCTGACGCCGGCTTGGGGGCCTGTCCGGCGCACCTTGTTCGTCACCGGACCGGGACCCGATAACGGCGCCTCTAAGCCGTTTAAGAATGGGTGCGCCCACGTACCTGAGAAATCCGGAATGTATGCTACGCTGGTACTGCTGCTTGCTGGCCCAGCCACTGGCGCGACGCCTTGCGCCAAGGCGGGGGTGATGGCCGTTGCCACCGCAATCATTGATAAAAGGAATTCTTGCTGCTTATTCATGACAAACCTCTTTTTTCATGGATTGCTAGGAGACAATATGCGGCGCGCTCGCTTTCGGCAAACGCAAGGGCCACGGTTTCGCGGCGAACATTATTGCGGTCTCGCTGCTGGTCGTGATGCAGGTCAGCGAGATTCATCGTGGCGGTGACGGTCGCTGTCTTCATAATTAACTTTTGTCAGTCCGCAGCGACCGTCAGGTCTTTCGGTCGAGGCTGACCGCCCTGACCGCTGCATGAGCGAGGGGCGGGCAATCGGCGAGGTCGGTTGAGTCGCTGAACCGGTCAAGAGCGCGGTAAACCCAAGAGCCGCATTCTCCAGGTCATGGATTTCCCCGGAGATCACCTCCGCGAGTTCGTCAGCATTGACACTTTGAAGTCGTGTGGCGGCGCGATTGCGGACGAGGACGGCGAATCTGCGGGCGGCGGTTCAGCTCGGGAAAGGTCATGATTCTTGGCCTGAGCGCGCCGGGATTGCCTCGTCGGACATGCAATTCGGCGACGCGTCGACAGGCCTCGGCCAGGGCCGTTTCTCGGCCTCTCCGATCGTCAGCCCTTAGCGCATCGGCGATCAGTGGACTAATCTCCCTACAACGCCGGCCGCCGTCCTCCTAACAGAGTGTGGGACTGGGATGGCGCTATGGCGCTGCTGGAGGAGCTTGGCCGTGCGGATACCGCAACGTTGGCCAGACTCTTCGGCTTGCCGTCGGCGCCTGCCGAGCTGCCCGCAGAGCCGGGACCGACGTGGCCGAAGCCTGGAGCTTCCGACGACTGGCAATCTCAAGAGCCAGTTTTGGGACGCCAACGGCTGCCGGATTAGATTAGCCGGCCGCACAAATCGGTATTTCCGCGGCAAGAGCCATATCGGGGAGTGGCCGATCCTGCCTGCGGCCGTCGCCGCGTCCGGTTACGGACGGAAACCTGCCGCGCAAGGTTATGGTCGGCGAGTCTCTTGCCGCCCCTCTCCGGACATCTTGTCCTCCGCATTTCCTGCAGTGTGAAGATCGCCATTGGACCGCACGACAATAAGTGGCCCCCATGGCTGTTCCACTTTGCCTTCGTTCGGCGGTATGATGAATCAATCTCGAAACAGGGACTCCTTGAGGGACAGAGGCAGACGTGAGCGACAACGTGAAGCCGAACGAGTCAACTCAGGAAACGGACTTAATCTTGTCGTGAATTCGGTGCCGCGTCGTTTGCGGCCGGATTGGCGGCCGTGGCAGGCGCGGCGGCTGCCAAGGCCGCGGAGCGATCGCTCCTTGAAACTGATGTCACGGTCAAAACGCCGGATGGAAACTGCGATGCGGTTTTCATCCACCCGATGACGCGAAGCTATCCGGGCTTGCTCATCTTGACGGACGGCTTCGGGCTGCGTCCCTCGATGCGCCAGTTCGCGAGACTGCTGCCGACGGGTACTCGGTGCTCGTCCCAAAACCGTTCTATCGCACCAGGAAGGCGGCCGTCTTCAACAACCCGTCCGCCTTCGACTTCGGCAATCCTGCTGATACTGCATGGGCGGTCCGCGTCAAAGCGGCTGCGGCAGTTCCAGACCGCATCGCCGCCGGCGCGTCAGCGCGGCGAGACCGATGCGCCAGATGGAATCGTGAAAGAGAGACCGGAAAGGGAGGTCGGCATGACGACGCAGCGGCGGCATTTCCTTTTGTTGGTGACTTTGGCCGCCGTGGCGGCAACCCGGGCATGGGGTCAATCAGAGGCGCCGACGACCAGCGGTACACAGGTCGCCACATCCATACCGGACATGTCAGGCACACGGGGCCATCCATTGCTCACCGGGGGCCTGGAGCCACCGGCATCAGGCCCCGGCCCAGTGACGAACCGGTCGCGCCGGAACGGCGTCAGCAGCATCTACCAGGCAGTTGGCGATTACACCAATCCGATCTTGAAGCCCCATGCGGCGGAAGCCGTGAAGAGGCATGGCGAGATATCGCAGACCGGCGTGACCTATCCGACTCCAGGCAACCAGTGTTGGCCCGAAGGCGTGCCTTTCATCTTCGGAAATCTGGGAATGCAGATGCTCCAGCAGGCCCATCAGATCACGATTCTCTATTCGAACGATCATGAAGTCCGCCATGTGCGCCTGAACGAGGCGCATCCCGGGCAGGTAACGCCGTCCTGGTATGGCGATTCGGTCGGCCATTATGAGGGCGATGCGCTGGTGATCGACACTATCGGCATCAAGGTCGGGCCGCTTTCTATGGTTGACCGCTACGGCACGCCGCACACCCAGGCGTTGCATGTCGTGGAACGCTATCGGTTGCTCGATTCGCTCGCCGCGAAAGCAGCCGAAGAGCGGGGCAGAAGAGAGAACCAATTCATTGGCAATGGAGACTGGGGGCCAGACCCCAGCTACAACGGCAAGGCGCTTCAACTCGAATTCTTCGTCGAGGACGGCGGCGTCTTCGTTACACCCTGGTCGGCAACGATAACGTATCGGCGCCCCTCTGGCGAATGGCCGGAAGAGGTCTGCGCCGAAAATACGCATGAATACTACGCCGGAAAGGAAACCGAGGTCCCGCGCGCGGACAAGCCGGATTTCTGAGCGGGCTGAAGTTCAGTCATAGCCGCGCCCGATGGCGCCGATAGTACAAGACTGACACAGCAGGTCGTCCGGCTCTCGTTACCCGTCCGCGAACGGGCTCCTGGAGCACGCTCCAATAGATCGGTTTCGCCGAATAGACCTCTCGCTCAAGGGCCGGCCGCTC
>JASHRR010001088.1 GCA_030037185.1 Xanthobacteraceae bacterium
CAGTGGTTCCCAGGAACCAATGGCCGACATCGGCGGAGATGAACCAGCCAATTTCGGCGGGGAGAACGGTCGGAAGCGTATATTTCGCGTTCCCGGCCACGTAGGTCCCTTCGGCGCCCGAATCCAGGACGGAGGGTGACCAGTATACGCTGCCGCCGAATGCGAATTGATCGTTTACCGCGTAGGTGGCCTTGCCATAAATCTCCCAGAAGCTCAGATCGGCTTTGATGACGTTGCCGTTGATCGGCAGACCGCCCGTAAGCGGATCGGCATTCGCTGCGCAGTCGCCTGGCACTGCGGCGTTGAAGCACTCTCCGCCCGGATACCAATAGTACCAAGCACCGAAATCGAGCGCGAGCTTGCCGAAGGTCGGCCGGATGCCGCCGTAGAAGTCGATCTCGGCTGCGGCGCGGTTCGGGAACGAGATGCTCTCGCCCGACAGGCCCACATAGCCCTGCAGGCTGTCATTGAAGTTGTACCGCGGCTCGAAATAGGACGCCACCGACGGACGATGGTTGGATTGGGTAATACCGCGGAAATTATAGTCCGACATGACGGCCGAACCGAACGCGATGTCCCACGGGCTCATCACCGGCGGCGGGGGTGCTTTCGTCGGTACCTTCTTGTCCTTGTCCAAATCCGCCGCCAAACCCAAGCCAGTCGAACAGCCCAGAGCCAGCGCCGCAGCGCACGCGAGTCCCCTCATTAAATCCCCCGCCCTAATGATAGTTGACGGACTCATTAGGGCCGTTGAGCAGGCCTGACGCAAGCACAAAAAATATTATAACAACATTTTTGTGAGCAAATATTATACTAAGATCATACGTGTTGCATTTCAGCAACAGGTGTTGTTGGAGGGCTCAAACAGTCAAAAAAGGTGAGACCCGGCATCCTGCACTACAGCCATGGCGAGCATGTCTACGTGATTTAACCTCTGCCGAGAGAATATTAGGCTGATCGCTGCCGGATCGAGGTGATCACCTGTGAACGGCGACTCTTTATTTTTGATTCACTATTCTCCAACCACCTTGCTCCGTTCGATCCGTTCTGATTTCGGCGATCAAAAAATAACCAATAAGATGATTTTTTAGTCAGTGTTTATATTTTTTGGATATTTGGCATTCGTGCAGCAAGATCGGACTCGTGAAAATCACTTTGACTCAAGCACTTCCATTCAACGGCTTTCGATTGGCACGGTGCTTGATTGCGTCCTGACCCGGCGGACAGCCATTAGTTGGCTGCTGGCGGCTTGTCGATCCACACGCGTGGACCGGGGCCTGGCCGAAGGGGAGCAACATCCATGAAATACGTCGTGGCGATCGTCAAACCCTTCAAGCTGGAAGAGGTTCGCGACGCGCTGGTGAACATCGGTGTTCATGGTCTCACGGTAACTGAAAGCAAAGGTTACGGTCGGCAGAGGGGTCATACAGAGATTTATCGTGGTGCCGAATACACCGTGAACTTCGTGCCGAAGGTGAAGATCGAGGTCGCAGTGAGAAGCGATCAACTGGATAAGGTCATCGAGGTCATCAGCGCGGCGGCCAAGACGGGCGAAATCGGCGACGGCAAGATCTTCACTTTCGCACTTGAGCAGGCCGAGCGGATCCGCACCGGGGAAGTCGGCCACGACGCCCTCTGATGAGATTTGCCCGTGGCGGTCTTGTGGCGCTCATCGTTTCGCCAACCCAAGGTGATCGCCTCGATGACGTTACTCTTATGGCATGTCATTTGCTCTCCTCTGACCCGGGGTTCAGAGGGCAGCGTGCGAAAATCGCGATTCAATCCAACAATCGGCGAGGTCAACCCGTCGTCTTTCGGGACTCCATTCGCGTAATCCAACTCCTGTGGGAGGCAATGATGAAAACTCTTTTTGGAACGATGTTTGGGTCGGCGATGCTTCTGGCATCCGCCAGCGCTTTTGCGGCCGGCGGCTATCTTCAGGCCTCGAGCGAAGAAGACCAGATCGTGAAGGAGGCCAACAAGCCCCAGCTGGTTACCATGGCGTCCACTGATGCTGCGAAGGGTATCAAGAATAACAAGGGCGTAGTCACCCTCGATCAAACCGGGACGTACTTCACGATCGTTGGGGTTCAGGTTGGCAGCCGGGGCGGCACCGGCTTAGTGAGACTGTGGTTCCAGACAAACGGCAAGGACGTCGACAACAGCAACTGCGAACAGCTGGTCCCGACCCCTGAGTTCACCACGGTCATGATCTCGCAGGGGGTGGGTGAATACAAAAAGGGGGACAAGGTCAATGCGATGATCTCCGGTTCTGAGAAGGGCATTGGTCTCGTCTACAAGAAGCCGACCGGCGAACCGGCGGTGCCGAGCGTGATCTTCTCAGCCTGGAAAATCGACTGAGCAGCGTGAGTGTCAAGTCCAAGGGGCGCCGCAAGCGGTGCCCCTTGCTATCGTCTGCGCGCGAGGAGTGCCTAGCAATCGATCGAGCAGTAACGGCAAGACTGCTCTCGACCTTCAAAGCGCCGTGCACATCCGCGCCGGCGAAACCGGTGCTGCGGCGATGTGACAACCCGCACCTACACCTCCATGGACAGGAGCAACACCATGACGATCAAGAATCCTAAACGTGCGGGACTCATGGCTCTCATTTTCGGAGCCCTGCTCGGCCTGTGCCTTACCGTCTTTGTTTACACGCCGGTCCACGCCCAGGATCAGGCGCCGGCAGCTGAGTCCTCCGGAGTGACCGTTGAGACGCTGGCGTGCGACTCGAAGGTCCAAAAGGAATGCTCGCCCAATTCAGGCGACACCGCATGGATGCTCACCTCGATGGCCATCGTGCTGATGATGACCATTCCGGGCCTTGCCTTGTTCTACGGCGGCATGGTGCGCAAGAAGAACGTGGGCGACACCGTGATGACGAGCTTTGCCATCACCTGCCTCATCAGCATCCTATGGCTGTTCTTTACTTATAGCCTGGCGTTCCGGGAGGGCGGTGAACTCTTCGGCGTGGACGTCGGCTGGTTCATCGGCGGGTTCGACCGGGCCGGCCTGCAGAACATCCTGAGCGATATTGCCAACAACAAGGGCAATCCCAATTCTCTAGCGCCGACCATCCCAGAGTCCGTCTATTCGATGTTCCAGCTCACCTTTGCGATCATCACGGCAGCGCTCGTGGCTGGCTCGTTCGCGGAACGCATGAAGTTCTCGGCCATGCTGTGGTTCATCGGCCTGTGGGCGATCTTCGTCTACTCGCCGATCGCCCATTGGGTATGGGGGCCGGACGGTATGTTCAACAGCGCCAATCCCCACAACCTCATCGGCGTGCTGGATTTCGCCGGCGGCACCGTGGTGCACGTCAATTCAGGCACAGCCGGCCTGATGACAGCGCTGATGCTCGGTAAGCGCACCGACACCGGGCCCGCCCACAATGTCGTGTTGACCATGATCGGCGCTTCCTTGCTGTGGGTCGGCTGGTTCGGCTTCAACGCGGGCTCCGCGGTGACCGCAGGCCTGCAGGCAGGTATGGCCATGCTGGTCACCCATACCGCCACCGCGACCGCGGGCTTCACCTGGATGATCGTCGAGTGGCTCTTGAAGGGCAAGCCGACCGTGATCGGCATCTGCTCGGGGGCGGTGGCAGGTCTCGTCGCCATCACGCCCGCCTCGGGGTTTGTGGGCCCGCTCGGCGCGTTCTGGATTGGCATCGCGGCCGGCGTTGTGTGCTACTGGGGCTGCACCGGACTGAAGGCCATGTTCGGCTACGATGACGCGCTCGACACGTTCGGCGTGCATGCGGTCGGCGGGGCTGCGGGCGCGTTGCTCACCGGCGTATTTGCCGTCCAGCAATACGGCGGCACCGCTGGCCTACTCGAAGGCAATCCGGTGCAGGTCCTCAACCAAGTTGTCGGTATCGGCATCGTGTTCATCTACGACTGCGTGGTGACGCTGATCATCCTCAAGATCGTCGACATCTTCATCGGGCTGCGCGTGACCAAGGACGTAGAGCGCGATGGCCTCGACCTGGCGCTCCATGGCGAAACCGTGCAGTGAAGCCGGTCGGACGGCATAAACCGGTGGCACACGCTTACTGATCACTGCGCGCGGACTTCCGCCGATGTGGTTGCCGATGGCCGGCAACACTGAGCAATTGGTGGCATGAAAAAAATCGAGGCAATCATCAAGCCCTTCAAGTTCGATGAAGTAAAGGAGGCTCTGCAGGGGGTTGGACTTCGGGGCATGACGGTCACGGAAACCAAAGGGTTCGGGCGCCAGAAGGGCTACACGGAACTCTATCCCGGCGCCGAATACGTCGTCGATTTTCTGCCAAAGGTGAAGATCGAGATCGTGCTCGGCGATGATATGGTCGACAAGGCGGTTGATACCATCAGGCGGGCTGCGCAGACCGGCCGCATTGGCGATGGAAAGATTTTCGTCTCCAAGATAGAGAAAGCCATTCGCATCCGAACGGGCCAATCCGGGCTGGAAGCGATTTAACGAAACGGGGGCAGCTTCGTCGCTGCGCACGAACGCCTAAAGACAAGGGGAATTTGTACATATGACCACCGCCAACGATGTCCTGAAGTTCATCAGGGACAACGACGTCAAGTTTGCCGATTTCCGCTTCACCGACCCGCGCGGCAAGTGGCAGCACGTCACTTTCGACATCGGCATGATCGAGGAGGAGACCTTCTCGGAGGGGATGATGTTCGACGGCTCCTCGATCGCCGGCTGGAAGGCCATCCATGAGTCCGACATGTGCCTGATGCCGGATCCGAATTCGGCCTGCATCGACCCGTTCTATGCCGAGACGACGCTGGTGCTCGTGTGCGACGTGCTGGAACCGACGACCGGCGAGCCTTACAGCCGCGATCCGCGCAGCATCGCCCGCAAGGCTGAGGCGATGGTGAAATCCATGGGCGTCGGCGATACCGTCTATTTCGGCCCCGAGGCCGAGTTCTTCGTGTTCGACGACGTGCGCTACAGCGCCCAGCCCTATAACACCGGCTTCAGACTCGATCAGGTGGAATTCCCCTCAAACTCGGACACCGAATACGA
>JASHRR010001089.1 GCA_030037185.1 Xanthobacteraceae bacterium
CCGGTTGTCGGTGGCCACTGACGGCACCGTGTCGGGGGAAACAGAGCAGTTCGGGACTGGCTTGTTCGCATTGAATGTGCGCGCGGTTTCGGCGTCGCTGCAGGCCACAGGGCTTGAGCAGTCCGCCGAGGAGTACCTGCGCCGCGCCAACGCGCCGGGGAAAGGCAGGTTCGAGATCGGCTCGTTGACTGATCTGAGCGATTCCCATTCCACACGCGCCCGGTTCGCCTACGACGCGCGCATGACCATCAAGCCGTCGATGAACTTCGCCATCCCCATCGGGCTCGGCATCCAGGCGCGCCCAGGCGACTACGTGCTCGGTCCGCTTCTTCCCGGGCGCAAGCTGCCGTTCACTTGCCTCGCGGCAACCCAGGTCGAGGAGATCGAGCTGATATTTGCCGAAGGCGTGCCGCTGCCGCAAAAGATCGACGATCGCCGGATTGAGACCAAGAGCTTCGTCTACACGGCCGAATACCGCCTGGAAAACCGCAGCCTCAAGGTCCGGCGCGAGTTCGTTTCCCGAGTGCCGGGGCAAGTCTGCGCCGCCGAGGTCGAGGCCGAGATCGCGCAGCCCCTGCGCGACGTCTTTGTCAGCAACGCGACGCGAATGGCGTTTCCGGCGCAACCGGCTCCGCAGCCGGCGCGGTCTCCAACAGTGCCGGCGGCGCAGCCTCCAATATCACAGACGGCGCTTGAGGCGCTTGAGATCAAGCGCACTGCTGTGGTCGATCACCCGCTACGGGTCGATTTTCTCTATTCGATCAATCCCGATTGCTCATCGGTTGGCGTCACCGCCGTGCGTACGCTCGAGGAGCCCAAGCACGGCAAGCTCACGGTCGGCAAAGGGTCGGGATTCAGCAGCTTCCCGAAGGACAATCCGCGCGAGGCGTGCAATCGCCGCCGCAGCGAAGGCATGCTGATGTACTATCGGCCGGAAGCGGGATATCTCGGCCCCGATTCCCTGACCGTGGACGTCATCTATGGCAATGGAGCCTCGAGAAAACGACACTATGTCATCGCCGTCAATCCGAAACCGGCGCCGCTCGAACGCTCCGGCGCTGCCGCCGCCGGGCAGCAGACCCGGGTCGGATTCCTGACCAACATCGACCCGGATTGCTCGTCGACCGGCTTCGCGAGCGTGCGCGTCGTCGAGGAGCCCACGCATGGCTCAGCAATCCTCAAAGATGATACCGGGTTCACCAACTTTGCAAAGGACAACTCCCGCTTCGAGTGCAACAAGCAACGAAGCGACGGCACGGCGGTCCTGTATCGTGGCGAAGAGGCATATACCGGCAAGGACTCCGTAACCGTTGAGATTGTCTACGTCGATGGCCGCGAGACCAGCGTGCATTATTCGATCGACGTGAAATAGCGCGGATCAAACGGCAGGTCTTTAGCGGCAGCCACACTTGATGCGGCGACACCTAAGCCGCCGCGCCAAGCGACCGGGTGTTCGTCGGCCGGGCCGAGATTGGTGGCGCTTTCGAACCGCCGCCGCCGCCGTCAGGCCAACTAAGTAGGGCCAGCGCTTGGATTGTTTGAAAAGTCGACCTTCCGATAGGAGCCGCGTAGACCTCCGGACTTGCCCAGGTGTGCCAGGTGCAATTCGCAGTTCTACTTAGTTTATAAATGATGTCGGGACATCGCCCTTACGTAGCGACCACACGGTGTCGGAGCGGGCTCCTAGCGCCGTCGCGCGGCGGCGGCGCAGCCGATTGGCCCCGACGCAGATGAAATTGCCTTGGCTTCGCGCAGGTTTTGAACCTTAAGCAAGATGGCACGCGGCGGGTCGCGGTAGCTTTGCAGCTGTTGTTGGGGTGACCGGGACCATCTTTACCCATGCAGCCATGGCAAGTTCCGGTCCTCGATGCTTGGCGAGTCCGGGTGGAGACCGCACCTGCATTGCTTTGTCCACATTGAACCGCGCGAGGAACAGGGCTCATTCGCTAGAAATGACCACGGCCGTTGAACCGGCCTGCTCGGGCTTTAATAGCGGCTGTGATTACGCGCCGATGCTGGATCACCGGGTGCGATCTTGCCGCTGGGGAGCCGCCGGTAAATGGGCGTCGTGGCCGGCCGGTGCCGCAGCACCGCCCATCGTTCGCGCAGGCGAAGCCACCACCGTCGCGGGGGCCGAACTGATCGCCTCGCCGGTCACGATGACCTGCCCGACCATAAAGGGGTGCGGCGTGCAAGTGTAATTATATGTCCCCGGCTGGTTAAAGGTGACGGTGGCGGTCTCACCGCCCTTGAGCATGCCCGTGTCCCAGCCACCCGCATCGGCACCCGCGGCATTGTGAGGTTGGAGGCCGCTGTTGCTGAAGGTGACAGTGCTGCCGGCCTCGATCGTGATACGTGGCGGAGTGAAGTTGTAGTCGATCATCCGCACGGCATTTGTCTTCTCGATTGGAACGCCGCCCTTGAGCAGGCCGGTGAAGCCGAACGTTACTTCGGTCGGCGGCGTAGGCGGAGCCTCGAACTCAGCGATACGGTTATTGGGGCTGCCTCGCAGCGAGAATGCCCAGACCATATCGCCATTCGCGGAAGCTGTTTGCGTAGCAAGGCCGCCCACCGCGATGGCGAGGTACTGAACGCCGTCGATCTCGTAGGTGATCGCGGGGGCGTCCGCGCCGGCGCCGGTCTGCCAGTGCCACAATAGTTCCCCGTTGCGCGCGTCGTAGGCCTGGAACTCGCCGTCGGGTTCGCCGTGAAACAGCACGTCCGTAGCCGTGACCAGCGCGCCGCTGCCTTGGCCGATCGAATAGGGCATGCGTTTTTGCCATGCGATCTTGTTGGTGCGCGAGTCGACGGCCGTGAGCGTACCGGCGTATTTCGCGCCGAAAGCGGGCGGCGCCACTCGGCCGCTGCCAGGCGCGATGCGAGCCGCCGGCCGGTCCGCCGCGGTTACGTAGAAGTAATTCGTGCGCGGACTATAGGCCATCGGCGCCCAGTTGATGCCGCCGTTACCGCCGGGGGACATCAGGGTCGGGGTGTCCCAGGGCGCGCCGAAGATGCATTTGAGCACCCAGCCTTCAAGCGGCTGCGGACACTGCGGTATAACCGCATCGCCCCTGGGAAACGGCTGGGTTGCGGCGGTGGCGTTGCGCGGCTCCTGCTCGACCGGCCTCTCGTCGATGCCGATCAGCGGCTTTCCGTTAGTGCGATCGAGGATGTAAATCCAGCCGGTCTTGCACGCCTCTGCGATGCCCTTGCGCGTCTTGCCGTCGTACATCTGCTCGAACAGGACCACCGGGCTCGGGCAGTCGAAATCCCACAGGTCGTGATGCACCTGTTGGAAGTGCCAGGCATATTTGCCCTCCAGCGTCACCGCTACGATCGAGGAACTGAACAGATTGTCGCCCGGACGATTGGCGCCGACGCCAATGGCCTGCGGACCTGGCTGGCCGGTCGAGAAGTAGATGAGGCCGAGTTCCGGATCGATCGCCGGCGCCTGCCAGATATTCGCGCCACCCCGCTTCCATGCGTTGGCTTTGACGGGGTCGGGATCGTCAGGCTTCGGCCAAGTGTCGGAGCCGAACTCGCCGGGCCCAGGGACGGTCCAGAAGCGCCATTTCTCCCTGCCGGTCGTTGCGTCGAGCGCCGCGAGAAACCCGCGTGCCTGCCGATCGCCGCCGGAAATGCCCGAATAGACCACGCCATTGTGGAACAGCGGTGCGGCGGTGATGGTGTAACCATCCTGCCAGCGGGCAAGCTGGGTTCGCCAAACCTCCTTGCCGGTCTTGATGTCGAGGGCGACGAAATAGCCATCGAGCTGGCCAAGAAAAACCTTGCCGTCGCCGACCGCAACACCGCGATTGTCCCAGCCACAGCACACCGTAGCGATGTTTTGCTCGATGGCGGAGCGGTGCTCCCATATGAGTGCGCCTGTCTTGCCGTCAAGCGCAAACACGTCGTCATTGCCGGTGGCGATGTAGAGGATGCCGTCTTTGACGACCGGCGTGCCTTCAAACGAATACTTTTGGCCGAGGCCCGACCCCAGGTGTACCACCCACGCGCCCTTGAGTTTCGTCACGTTGCTGCGGTCGATCTGGGCGAGCGTAGAATAGCGCGTGTTGTGCCAATCGCCGCCGATAGCAAGCCACTCCTCGCCCGCGGGCTTGCTCAGGTCGAGAGCCCGTTGCGAAAGCGCCGCTAGCGGGCAGGCCACGCAGCAGACCGCGATGACAAATGCTACACGAATCCGACGCACGCGCTCCTCCTTGTTGACCTTCGCATCCTTGCATTTATTTTGACTTGAGCAAGCGGGTCACGCGTTTGAGCATATAGAGGGCCAGGCCCGCCAGCACGTCAAGCTTCTTCGCCTCCGATAGTCGATGAAATTGGTTTGAGTGCGAAGGCTTGCATGCTAGGGAGCTAGCTGGCCCAGGGCAGCTCAGCTCGGCGCTTCCATCCTTGGCACTCTGTCGCCAACACCTCGAATCATATTGACGCTAGGTCCTCTCCCGAGGACCGGCATCTCTTGTCGTAGAGCAGATAGAAGCGGTAGTCAGGCCTTTGCGTTGCGATCGAGCTTTCTCTGAAAGATCCTGATCTTCCCCGGTGTTGCCAGACTCATCGTCAATCACCTGATCCTCTCTCTCGTCAAAAGCGTACCAGAAGTCAGGGACCTTCCCTCCCCCAGTGACCCGGCTTCATCGGCCAGATCTTCGTCGATGCGCAGGAGGAACGCATGGAACTTGGCGGTCCAGCAACGCCTGTGGCACATTGAGGGCTGGGTAGGACGATGGCGCGTATCGGGCTTCGAATGATGCCGCCGTTTCCATCGTTCGTCCTAAGATTCCGCACGGCGGGTCTTCCCTCGGCGCGATTGGCCCGAGCGTTCGATGTTGGGCAACGCAAGGCCGTCACCCGCAATGGGTGGCTGAGCCGGCTTGGGTCGTCGGTAGCAAAGTTGGCGCGACCTGTTCCGCAATCCGGCGCAGCATCGACTCAAGCTTTACCGGATCGACGTTGTCAGCGGCCATCAAAGTACGAATGAGTGGATCGGATAGCGCGCCGTTCATCGTCAATTCTTCGATCGATGTTCTCATTGAATGTCCCTTCTCGATTCCGGTCACGATACATTGGTGTTCACGGCAGAAATGGATAGTCAGTGAAGCCTTTATCTTCCCCGGCATAGAATGTTGCCTGGTCCGGTACATTGAGCGAAGCATTGATCCGATACCGCTGCGGCAGATCCGGATTGGCGAGAAAGCGGCTGCCGAAAGCAACGAGATCAGCTTCGCCGCCGTCAATGGCTGCATTGGCGCTGTCGAGATCGAAGCCGCCATTAACGATATAGGTGCGATTGAACTTCCGGCGCAGCAGCGGCGAGAGGCGCTTGGCGCCATCGGCCAGCGGATCGACCACGTGAAGGTAGACGATACCAAGCCTGTTGAGCTGCTCGGCGAGGTACGAAAAAGTCTGGACCGGATCAGTATCCGACATCGAGTTGAAGGTGCCGTTTGGGGATACGCGATAGCCCACGCGATCGCTGCCCCAGACATCAATCACGGCCTTGGTGACTTCAATCGGCAGCCGCGCGCGGTTTTCGACTGTGCCGCCATAGGCGTCTGTGCGCCTGTTGGTGCCGTCGCGGAGGAATTGATCCAGCAGATAGCCGTTCGCACCGTGCAACTCAACACCGTCGAAGCCGGCCCTCTTGGCATTCTCGGCACCCCTGCGGAATTGCTCGACGATGCCTGAAACCTCAGCAAGCGTCAGCGTCCGCGGCGTCACCATCTTCTGCGGACCCTTGGCCGTGATCACTTGGCCCTGCGCGGCTATTGCCGAGGGCGCAACCGGAAGCTCGCCGCCATGGAAATCCGGATGCGAGATACGTCCGACATGCCACAGCTGGAGAAAGATTTTGCCGCCGGCACCATGCACCGCCTCGGTAATTCTCGCCCAGCCGGTAACCTGCTCCGCCGAATGGATGCCCGGCGTGCGGATGTACCCCACTCCCTGGGGGCTGACCTGCGTCGCTTCGGTGACGATCAATCCAGCTGAGGCGCGCTGCGCATAGTAGGTTGCGGCAAGCGGATTCGGCACGTTGCGTTCGAGCGCGCGGCTGCGCGTCATAGGCGCCATCACCAGGCGGTTGGTGAGTTCGATATTGCCCAATCGGTATGGCAGAAACAGCGGCCTGAACGTCGGCTCAGGCTGAGGACGGCGCTTTGCGGCGGCGGCATTCACCTGCATGAGGGTTGCTCCTGATGAGCTGAGACAGTTGAAGGAAAGCATCAGTTGCGGCTACCTTGCGGTACCGGTCGGTAACACCACATCATAGTTACTGACCGGTAACACCCGTGTCAAGTGGGAGCCTCTCGAAATGACTGCTCCAGCCGCTGCAACTCCCGACAAAGACGGTCGGATTCCGCCCCGTGCTCGGATCCTTATGGCCGCTGCCGACCTGTTTTACCGGCACGGAATCAGGGCCGTCGGCGTCGAGGCGATCGCGGAGGCAGCCGACACAAATAAAATGACGCTTTACCGGCATTTTGCCTCGAAGGACGAGTTGGTCGCGGAGTATCTGCGCCAATCGGCGCAGGCGGCGGATGGGTGTTGGGAACGGTTTGCGCAGGCACACCCAGGCGATCCGCTCGCTCAGCTCTGCGCTTGGCTCGAGGAGATGGCCCGTCACCTCGCTGAACCGAACGAGCGCGGCTGCGCGCTCGCCAACGCCGCGATCGAGTTGCCCGAGAAAGATCACCCCGCCCGGCGGGTCATCGAGGAATACAAGAAGGCGCAGCGGACGCGACTGGCGCGGCTGGCCGAACAGGCCGGCTTGAGTGAGCCCGAGATTCTAGCCGACAAGCTGCATCTCCTTCTGGAGGGAGCCCGCGTTACCGCGCAGAGCGTCGGTACGGAAGGACTCGCAGCGCGCCTCTTGCAGATGGGCAAGGCGATGATTGCCGCTCACAGGCGTCGTCGCCGATAGAACCCGCGCCCCCGGGTCGCAGATCGAAGCTCTGTGGCTCAGGTCAACCTGGCTGAGGCCGAATCAACGCGCGGCGACATGGCACCTCTGCCGGCATGCTTGCGCACACCGGCAAGTGCTACGGATGAACCGCGAACACACGAGGCGCAGATGTGCGAACATTTAGGAAAGCAGATATGGTCTGTGGCAAACCGCAAATTCCGGTGGTCACCAGCGACAATCACGTCCGTCCCAAGGAAAAGCCAGGTCGCGGACGTGACGTACCAACCTACGATGCCGTGAGACGTATCCGATATCGCGGCGAACATCCCTTTTTTGCAGGAGCATTTCCCGTTCGTGTTGAACCGGGAAGGACTTGCTCGATGGCGATGCCGAGTCGGCCCCCGAGCCGCTCACAGAGCCCGGCGTGAGGTCGTTGCCGCTCAGCCGATTGCGAATGTCCTGCGCGGCGCGCACCTCCCATCGCCCGCGCGAACTGGCGCTCGAAGCGCCTGCACTGTCTGATATGATTCGCTCCAGACCGGAGCCGAGGCTGGTTGCGCCACCCCCGCGGCGAACCGACTGCATCGAGCGCACCGGCGCCGCCACCGTTGCGAACGACAAGTCCGTGGTGGCAAGCGCGCAAATCCCGGATGACGGACCGCATGTCGGTCATTGGAACTGTCAGCAAGCGCGATGTTCTGGCGCGAGAAACTCCCCTTGGAGAAACGATCTTTCCAGAAATCCTCCTTGCGCATGAATACCCAAACCCCATAGCGGCCGTTTTCTTCGAACACGGCTGCTGGCGCGCCCAGGCTGCGCGGGCAGGGGCCGCTCATCCTCGCAGCGAAAGTCAGCAGCGCTGCAATCAAACGCCGCCCCACTGACCGAGCGTTAGACTTTGCTGCGGATCGAGCCGATCATTGCCGTCAAGAGATATCGAGGACTCCCCTTGCGCCGGCCGTGTAACACTTTCGAATGCAGCGCGCGTGTCATCGTCGCGGACCGCAAGTTGATAGACGCGCCAATTCCAGTGAGTGAACTTGCCGTTGACGATCCGCGCGTAGATTTGTCCAGTCTGTTGTTCGGCGAAAATGACGGTGGGAATGCGACGTAGGCACTGCTTCAGAAACTCGGGATTTTTCGCCACGTACCTGCTCGATGGATCGGCGTAGATGGCCGCTGGAGTCTGCGCTTCGATGTTGATGTTTCGGTAGCGATCGATATCGAGCAGGCAGCTGAGGTCGAGAATGTTCATCCATCCATTCAGTCCGAACGCAACGGTTCGCGGCCGGTGGCCTTCCGCAACGCTGTTGTCGAGAAACTCGAAGTGCACGCGTTTGTCCTGCCGAAGCGCCCAGGTGAAGAACAGGCCTGGAATTCCCGAATAGGCCTCGATGTTGTGGGCCAAGAGATCGTCGACCGCCTTGTATCGGCCGAACTTCTCGCCGCGCGTCCACGCCCGTTCGATTGTCGCCTGCGGCGGCGTGATCATGAAGAACATGAAGACGTCCGAGCCGAACCGGGTCAGCAGTCGGCTGCCATCCTCCTCGTCCGGCTCTTGCGCAAAGCTGTCGAACCGGAACCGATCGATCAGCAGATGAGGAAGCTGGTCGATCTCGCCCTTGTAGCTCATATAGCGGTCAAGCTTCTGGTCGATGATGGCGACTTCCGCGCCGGTCAGCGTGCCGGCGTATTTCCGCGCAGGGCCGAGCGAGGCATAATCGAGCAGAAATTTCCGCCAAATGTCGGGGCTGATGAGCGCAAAGTGCTCCCAGTTGACGCGCAACCGAGCCGCGAGCTGCTTCTGGAGCGGCCGCATGGTGCTCTTGCCTGATGCAGATGCTCCCTTGACGTTCATGACGAGGGGATGCGACTGCGCGGGAAGGAAGCGGTAGCCCTCGCAATGGGCAGCATTCACGAAGAGCGGCGCAAGATATTCTCCCACGGCGGCGCTGCCGTAATCATTGCACACCAGTCGCAGCGCTATCGAGGTTACGAGCTCACGGTTATTCGTCAGCCGGCCATGAACCGCAAAGATCGCTTCGCCAGTCGTGACCAGCGCCTGGTAGCAGGTTCGTTCGAATGCGTGCTCGGCCGATTGGGCCTTGTTGCGCCAGCAGTCAATACGAGCAAGATCAGCGTCCTGAGGAATGCGCGCGACTGTACGCGTCGGCATCCTGTCGCGAGAGGGTAAGAAAAATCTCGACCAGCGGCTCGGATCGGACCTGGGGAATTCCGGTCGTTCATTGATGTTGGAAGCTGTCGGATCCTGGACTCTGTCCAAGAACTCCACCGCCTCGCGCTTCAACCGCTCAAGCAACGAGGTGATCGCGGGGAGCTCCGGCGCGATGTACTTCTCCATGATCGTCGCCGTCATCTGCCGAAAATTGATGCCAAGATCCCGATATTCTTCGCCGTCTGGTACCGACAGGTCGGCCATCACGCGAATAAGCACCTCGTGCAGGGCGAGCCGCTCGGGCTTGAAGGTGGACAATCTTTCAAGCGCGAGCCCGCAGAAGCTGTTTATCTCCCTGAGCTCGATGATGCTGCTGGAGACATTCGCCGGACTGAATACCGTCGCGAGGCGCACAAATTCGGCCGGCAGAGTGGAATCAATGCCGGGATTCCATGGACCGTAGGGATGCGCCGGCTCGCGTGGCGGATCGATCGCAATCCGCTCCGGTGACATGGCATCGATTGCCTCAACCCTCTTGCCTTGATCCATAATCCTTGCACCAGCTCGCGTTGCTGCGCATCAGCGCACCGCATCGAAACTTCCGCGCAGCGGCCCCGATGCAGTCGGTAAATCTCTGCCGCGGCGATGGTGTTGACGGCAGAGTCGGACCAGGCGCGCCCTTAACCGAATCGCGGCCTCCGAAGTGGACCGGGATTTCGCCTAATATTGCGCAAAACTTCACTGCAAAGCATCGGCTTCGACCCGGCTCACAGATCGACGAACGCCCTCGCAGCGACCTCAGTCACCTTCTGCCTCCAACAACTTGACGAATTGGGCCTCGCAAATCGACAGTTCGTGTCCGCGACGTCGCGACATCACGAATGTCAATGGGCGCACGTGCCAAGCACGCCGTTTGATCTCGACGAGCGATCCGGCCATGAGGTCCTTGGCGACCACTCCGAGCGGCATGTGCCCCCAGCCAAGGCCGGCGCGCAAGAAATCGTACTTGGCACTGAGGTCATTGATGGGCCAGTGCCGCTCGCTGGCAACCCCCCTCTGCGAGTTTTCCGCGGCGGGTTGATTGTCTGTCACGACGAGCTGGACGTGACGACTGAACTCCTCGCGCGAGACTGCGTGGTTCTGTTCAGCGAGCACGTGAGATGGCGCGCAGACGGTAACCATCGGTGTCTCGGATAGATAGTGCCGTTCGATCGCACTGGGCTTCAGCTCGGGGATGTCGGCCACGGTCACCGCAAGTGATACGGCATTCTCCAGCAGCAAGGCCTCGCCACCTTGCATGGTCGTCATTCGCAAGTCGATTGTCGCTGTCGTGGGACCGCTTTGCAGCGCGCGAAGGCAGGCGGCGAGCTTCTCTCTCGGGAAGTAGACATCGACGGCGATGGAGAGATGCGGTGCACCTAACTTGGCCACCGAGCGCGCGCGGGTCTTCATTTCTTCGGTCCGAGCAATCACGGCACGCGCATCGGGAAGGAGGCTGCGTCCGGCGGCGGTGAGCTTGGCCTTTCGCACATCGCGCTCGAAGAGCTCAACGGCAAGGGCCTGTTCGAGAGCCGCGATCGCGTGGCTGACGGCCGATTGAGCCCGGCGCAATCGTCGCGCCGCTCCTGAGAAGCTGGCCTCGTCAGACACAGCGACAAAGGTACGAAGCTGATTGAGGGTAACGCCGTCGAGCATGGTCTATCCAAAAAATAGATGGCTGTGATCTAGGTTTCGTCAGTTTTCCTCATCGGTCAAGCCACCCAGATGTGCGAAGCCGTCGCAACCACGCGTCCCTGTCGGTGTGCGCCAGCCGGCGTTTCGCCAAAACCCTTTGGAGACAAAATCAATGCCCACACTTCTTGTCATCGAGGTCAGTCCTCGTTTCGATCACTCGACGTCTCGCCAGCTCACGGCCGTCTACATTGAGGCGTGGAGGACCGCAAATCCAGGCGGAACCGTTGTCGTCAGAGATCTCGCAAAGACCACCCTTCCGTTCGTCGATCTGGCCTGGATCGAAGGGGCATTCACGCCGGCCGAGACGCATTCGCCCGACAGCGCTGCCGCAATCGCGGTGTCCGAGGCGCTCGTCGCTGAACTGAAATCGGCAGACCGGCTCTTGATCGGCACGCCCATGTTCAATTTCTCGATCCCAGCGGCCTTGAAGGCCTACATCGACCACGTCGTGCGTGTGGGGGTCACGGTTTCGCCTACCAACGTCGGGCTGCTGACAGGTAAATCCGCCGACATCATCCTCGCCAGTGGCGGCGACTTCTCGCCCGGCTCGCCGGTCGAAAAATACAATCATGCCAGCGGCTACCTGCGCCAGGTGCTGGCGTGGATCGGCATCACGGACGTCAACATCGTGCTCGCCGGCCGCGCCCTCGCCGGCCAGCACGGCGAGACGGCTGTCGAACGGTTAGGTGCAACCGTCAGGACGGCCGCGCGAGAGCCCCGTGCGGCGTCGAATCTGGCCGCCTAAGCGCAAGCCAGGCGTTGACCAGGAAGATCGCAGCGCTCTTCCGGCATTTTTGTCAAACGCCGCGAGCGCCTTTACCGAGACAGGAGCTTCCCATGAGGTACAGCATTGTTGGCATCGGTAATGTCGGCCGGGCACTTGCCGGTCACTTCGCGCGACAGCAGATCGAAGTCGCCATTGCCAACTCGCGAGGCCCGGCTTCGATCGCCGACCTGGCAAAGGAGCTTGGTCCAAGCGTCGTTGCGACAACGCTCGAGGCCGCACTCGATGCCGATGTGGTTTTCTTCGCGGTCGGCTTTCTGCAGTTCAAGGACATCGCTGCAGCGCGGGCGGATTGGTCGGGGAAGATCGTAATCGACGTCACCAATGCGTTCATGCTCCCACCCGATGTGCAGCAAAAGGAGCTGCATGGTCGCCTCTCCTCCGAGGTCAATGCCGATCGTTTGCCTGGCGCGAAGCTGGTGAAAGCCTTCAATCAACTACCAGCAAAGGTGCTCGCTGGCCCGCCGCCCGATGATGGTGGCCGACGCGTGATCTTCATATCCAGCGATCACGGCGATGCGAGTGCACAGGTCGCGGCATTGGCCGGGAGGTTGGGGTTCGCGCCGATCGAGGTTGGCAAGATTGCCGAGGGTGGCCGACTGATCCAGGCACGTGGCCCGCTCGTGCTGCAGAATCTCGTCAAATATCAGCAATGATTGGTTAAGCGCTTGCAGAGTCAGCAATCGCGCTAGCCCACCCATCGCAGAAAGCTGCGTACTCACCTCCGCTTTCGAGCGCGATAATTCGGCCGCAATAGGTCACCGGCTGCCCTCGCAACGGTGTTGGCGTCACGACCGGTGTACCCAGATAAGTCGCCGACCTGTCGCGTCGTCACTTCGGGAGCCTTGGGCCGATAAGATGCACTCCAACCCGCCTGCAGCGCCTTTCTGTGCAACCTCAGCGACGGCGCAACTTCATGATGTGGCTCGGCGACGGCTTAGCCGCTTCTCGCGAAGCCACAGCGGCCCGATGCGGCGCGGCGCGTTGGCGTGCTCATCCGATTTTATCCGAAGCAAAACGCTGAGGGACGCCTTAGAACGGAAACTAGCGGAGTTGGGTGGACAGAGGGCGATCTGCGGATCGAATATCGGTGGCTGCCCCGCAACCGACCAGACCAGCTGCGGGCCTATGCGGCGGAGAGACTCGCCGAAAAACGTGGCCGTGGTGAGTAGCCTTAGCCAGAAGCCGATGATTACCTTTTTTTATCCCACAATGATGCGAATGACTTGGCTCGATTGCTGCAGGCGGTGTGCCAGGATGCGTCGCTAACCGGAAGCTCGTGCGCGGATAGACGCCGCTCCTGCCTGGCAAATCAAGTTCGTTACACCTACCGGGCCCGAGGCGACGAGGTGCGGTTACGCCAGCTAAATCGACGAGATCGATAAGGCTTGAGAGATAAGGCTTGAGAGATAAGGCTTGAGAGAGGAGCGCAGAATATGACAAGAGCTTTCTTTGGTGCCCTAGCATTGCCAGCCTATCTTGCATGAGCACATCACTGGCCCAGCTTATCTGACACCTCCGGTCACCATGATCGTGCCTTACGGCGCCGGCGGCCCACTCGATACATTGACACGAATTGTGAGCGAGCGAATGCGCGTCTCACTCGCCAACCGATAGTGATCGACAACGTAACGGGCGCATCAGGCCTCATCGGCGTTGGCCGCGCGTTCGGGCCGACCCTGACGGTTATATGCTTAGTGTAGGACGGGGCCGGCTCAGGCCAGCATGTCGGTGGAATCTACTTTCAGAGCGTGACCGGAACTTCTCTACGATTTGTGCCGTATCGCGCCGGTTCCGCCGACCGTTGACGAGGCAGGTGCGCCTGGCGTGTATATATCGACGTGGTCCGGCTTGTGGGTACCTAAAGCTACGCCAAAGTACGCTATCCAGACACTTACGAACGCGGGACGCACTCGCGGACAACGATGTCCGCCGCCGGGCTTGAGGATCTCGGTCAAGTAATCCCGCCACCCGAGCAGCAGACGGCGGACGCGCTCGGGGCATAGCATAAAGCCGAGATCAGGAAATGGTGGCCGATCATAAAATCCGCGTATATCAACGTCGAATCCGGCCGCCAGGCTACTCGGCACAGTGCCGCACGGTGATGACGGAATAAGGCCCTTATACAGGTTGGGAAGGCGATGGATCTCATCATCCGCAACGCGCGGCTGGCGGACCGACGGTCCGACGGACTCACCGACATCGGAATCGCCGATGGCCGCATCGTAGCGATCGAGCCGGGACTTTCCGCGGAAGCAGAGGTTTACGATGCAGAAGGCCGGCTTGCCTGTCCGGGTTTCGTCGAGAGCCACATCCATCTTGACAAATCGCGGATCATCGACCGTTGCGCACCTCAGCAACGCAGTCAGCTAAATCCCATCAAGGGGGTCGCACCGCTGAAGAAGAGCATGACGGTCGAAGACGTTCGTGCGCGGGCAGAGCAAACCCTCGAGCAGTGTATTATGCACGGAACGACTCGCCTACGAACGCAGGTCGAGCTTGATCCAGGCATCGGAATGCGGGGGTTTGACGCCGTAACGTCGCTGATCGACGACTACAAATGGGCGATCGAGATCGAGATCTGTGTGTTCCCCCAGGAAGGATTGACCAACTGTCCGGGGACGGAAGATCTGCTCGTGGAAGGTCTGAAGCGGGGTGCGAAGGTTGTTGGCGGCGCCCCTCGCTACGACACGGACCATGCCGGTCAGATCGAACGCATTTTTGCCCTCGCGCGCGAGTTCGACGTCGACATCGATATGCATCTCGATGTGGGCAACACCCCCGACGCCATGGATATTCACCTCGTTCGCGAGCTCACCCAGAAATACAAACGCGGCGGCCGCGTCGTTGTCGGTCACATGGCCAAACTCTCGCTCCTGCCGCCCGGCCAGATTACGACGATCGCAAGCCAATTGGCTGACGCTGGCATTGCCGTAACCGTCTTGCCGGCGACTGATCTGTTTCTGATGGGACGCGACCAGGACCACAGCATCCGTCGTGGCGTGGCCGATGCGAATCTGCTCCTGGAGCACGGGGTGAATTGCTCCATCTCCTCAAACAACATCCTCAATCCGGCAACCCCGTATGGTGACTGCTCGTTGATCCGCATGGCGAACCTCTACGCAAATGTTGTTCAGCTCGATCGAGCAGCACAGCTGCACGAGTGTTTTCGAATGCTGACAGATCGGTCGGCGTCGCTGCTGAACTTGAGAGACTACGGGTTTGCGGTAGGCCATTCAGCCGACGTCGTCATCATCAATGCGCAGTCGCCCGAGCAGGCCATTTCCGAAATCGCTCAACCGGTTGCGGCCTTCAAGAACGGCAGGCGGACAGTTCGATGGGATTTACCGCGGTTGATGCGACCGCGATAACTGTGACCATCGACGCGCCACGCGATTCCTGTGACGTGAGAGCCAGATGTATGGGTCAGATTTCCACGTGATGCTCGAACCCGCGTGGACGGCGCCTTATCCCTGATAGCTTTTTGTGGCGGACCGGGGCAGCGACGAAGGAGTGGGCCAGATGAGGACCCCTGTCAATGGATTCCGCGCGGCGATTTTCCTCAACAGCAAATGGTCTTGGATGGAAGTCGCGCGATCTGGAGACGGATCGGACGGCCCGCCCGGCGAGGCGGATTGAATTCGGCTTGGACGAGCCGCCCCTCGGAGGGGATTGGGCTGTTCGGCGCCTTGGAAAATTGCCGCGAGAATTTCGATGCGACGGTTGGCGAGCTCGGCCGCTGTTATTGACGAGAGAGCCGAACGTCGTGTGACATACACGGGCGGCAGCTGATCTTGTCCCCACCCCTGGTGTCGAGGCACATTCTGGCGCACCTCGGGAGCATTCAAGCAAATCCGTGATCGCCCCTCCATCAAAGGAGTAATCGATCTTGTTGACGTAGACTTCGCTCGCTTTGAGATTATCGATAACCCGCGCTTCTGTGGGTTGCCCGTCATCGGGCGCTCGGTGTGCTGCCAGCACGACCGCAGCCTATTCCCGAACGCTTCATCGACCGCGAAATCTCCAAGGCTAGGCCGGACGTGAATTCGGTGATCCACAGCCATTCGGCGGGCGTTATCCCGTTCAGCGTCACCAGTGTACCGATGCGTCCGGTGCTGCACTCCGCCGCGTTCCTCTATATTGGCGTCCCCGTGTTCGAAATCCGTGACACCGGCGGCACGACGGATTTGCCGGCGAGGAACGCTCGCGAAAGCGCTTGCTGCCACCCTCGCCAGCAAGCTGGTCGCGTTGATACGTGGTCACGGCAATCTCGTTGCCGGGCCCAACGTGAAGTGAGCAACCATAGAGGCCGTCTCCGCCGTACCGACCGCGGACAAGTTGGAATTTTGATAAGGGCGGAGCCGAGCGTGACCGCTCCACGTTCTCCCGCCGGGACGGACTGCGCGGCCAGTTCGTATTGGAGCTTGGCGCAAACGCGTGTCCGATGGCGGCGCGGATCCATCCCGCACTCGATGACTTGGTCGATGCGGCCCCGCGAACATGATAGCCGTGCGCGAACTCGAGTGACTTGTCGTTTGACGCCCGATGGTTCAAGCCCGAGCAGGTGGGCGACCGGCCCCATTTATCTTGTAGTCACTTTCACTTGTAGTCACTTTCACTTGGAAGATGTGCCGGCCAACGCCGACACCGCGATCGGCTCAAGGTTCTCGTGCTCGATGACGAGGTATCATCAACGGCTCCCGGTTCATCCTTGCCTGACCGCGCAATCGAACGCGCCGCGCGATCAGCAACGCCAGCGCCATGTCACAAGCCAGCACCATTCTGCCATTGCATGCTCCCAACTGAGCCGCTCGTAGCGGACGCGCGTCCCGCTGGTCAGCGCTCGCATCGCCGTCGCGGTTCAGTCGTCGTCGATGCATTCATCATCAACGTGGCGCTGCCGCCGATGCGCGCCGATCCTGCCGCCGGTCAGGCGCCATGCAGGGCATCCGCGCGCTCAGTGAGATCGCTTTGGTGGTCCTCGTCGTCACCGGCGGCCGTCTCGGCGACGTCCATGGCAGTAACATCATTTTCCTCGTCGGCCTGATCGGCTTCATCGTCGCCTCGCTCTGGTGTGGATTTGCGAGAAGCAGGCCCAAGCGCGCTGGTCCGCTGGTCAATACTCCGCCGCCGCGCTGACGATCCCACAGGTTCTCGCCACATCTACGTCGTGAGGATCGCGGCAGCTGGTGCTCCCCGCGAGCTCGGGCAATGACGTGCAAGGCAAAGCGCTCGTTCGCGTCTGCGCCTCTCGTGACTCACCACTTCAAGATCGATCAGGCCTATGATCTCTTCTCGAATTACGCGACGGCGTACTTAAGGTGACGATGATTTCGTCTTGGAGCAGACTAAACCAAGTTTGAGGCGAGCCAAGTGCTTTCAGCGACCGGGGGCAATTCGACATCCGATAAATCGCAAGCCCGCGTGGTGGTCCGATCAGTGCTTACGCTCAAGCATGACGACGACTTTTGTCGGTTCTGGGTCGTGAGGCAGCAGACTAGTCCATTGCGCATCGCCCCAGCTGGCGAGATTTACCACTGTCCCGGCCCCGGCATTCTCGTTCTGCTCCACGACATTCAATCCGTTGCCATCGAGGAAGAACGTGTGATCGCCGAACAATTCGTTCAATTCCACAACCAGCGGATGGTCGTCAGGGATCACTTGGGCCTCGAACTGCGTCAGAGTTTGTTCGACCTGCTCGGAATT
>JASHRR010001090.1 GCA_030037185.1 Xanthobacteraceae bacterium
GTATGAATCGTGGAACACCGGCTTTCACGGCCCCCCTAAGCAAAACACTTTGACGCTCGATTATGACGTCGCGAACGCCGTTTAGCGCTGAAACTACACACTTGGCGTCAGCGCATGCGCTCGACATCTCGCCGACGCTCTCAGGGTTGGCCGTAACCTGGTCAACCCGAGGGCTGACAATTTCGCCTTTTTGTCTTGAGGGTCTTCGCGACGGATCGTGGTGCGCACCGCGGCGCCGCGCGCTATGAGCGCCTTCGCAATGCGGTTTCCTAAGTCTCCGGCAGCACCCGCAACTAGAATGATTGGTCGCTCACCCATAATGAGCCTCCTGCATCATTCATCGAGAATGATCGAGTGACGGCTCGAGCGGCTGCCGACCCACGCGCCGCCGAGGCGAGGTATTGATAACCTCTCCAGCCTCGGCGGGGACCCGAACTCTTCGCGAAACTTCGCCAAACCCTCGGTGAAATACGTGGTCATCGTGACCCCGGATGAAAAATTCGTCAACTGGCAGCCAGCAGCAGTGACCATGAAACAAGCGGGCGAGCCGAGCGCGTTGTTCAGGACGAGCGCAAGGGCGTCAGCTGATGTCGGAGGACCGGACCAATGATGGGCAACGCCGCAGCCTCCGATTTGATCTGAAAGTGACCCGAAGCGGTCCTCGGGGCGCGTGCCGAGTTGCAGAGACGACAAGTCACAATTCGCGAGCCCCGCTCAGCGATAAATCCGCTGCAATGGCCGGCGGGTCCTCGCCCTTGCCCCTCCGGCACAAGATCACAAGATCGTCCGCATAGGTCACGATGCGAGAGCCGAGGCTGCGCTCCAGCCCGAGCATCTTCCATCCCAGCACAAACCGACGCATGTAGCTGTCGGCACCCCACGACTGCCTTGTCGGGAGGTCCGAAAAGCGCAAAATTCACGTCAGTTCGGAGACCATCTGGGGAATCCCGGTCAATATGTCCAAGAATGGAGGATCAATATGTCCAAGAATAAAGTAGGCGATTCAGGATCGACACACGACAAGAAGAATCTCAATCGTCGCAATTTTATCAAGCGCAGTGCCGCAATCGGCGTTGGCACAGCAGCGTTTGGCACCGCGTCGACCGGCCCCACGCAAGCCCAAGCCATGACTTGGGACTACGAAGCGGATATCGTCGTCCTCGGGGCAGGAGCCACGGGGCTTCCCGCCGCCATCCGCGCCCGCGACCTCGGCGCGTCGGTGATCGTCGTTGAACAGAACTTCGACATCGGCGGCACAATGATCCACAGCAATGGGAACGTCTCCCTGGGCGGCGGTGACGCAATTCAGTTGCGCGATCTCGCAGGAAAAAACGACCCGGAAGGATTAATCACAATCGCCCCGGTGGAACAGCCGGAGGCAATGCGGGACGATCCCGATCTTCTATTTCGCGACCAGACCGACTGGACTGTGGTGAACACCGGTGCCAGAGCCATGTACCGGTACAACAACCGGGAAGTCCTGCGTGCCTGGGCCGACAACGTTGCCCCGGTTAGACAGTTCCTCCTGGACAACTACGTCAAATTCACGCGAATTTCCGGCACACACAATGAAGGAGGCCTGTCCCGCGCGAGAAGGGCGACCGCGATGTTCAAACTGGGGGCTGTCACCGACGTGAAAGCGGGAACAGTAACCCAGGAAGATGCGGGACGGGACATCGACGGAAAGGTCCTCGGGCACGCAAGTCGCCTCTCACCGATTGTAATGGACGACCAGAGAGTCCGTGGCGGGCGAGGCGTCCTGGGGAGGGGCGCGGCGCTCGCCAGACCATTGGAGTTGAGCGCCAAGGAGAAGGGCGTCCAGTTCATGCTCAACCGCCACATGGACGAGATCATCCGTGAGAGCCAGCTCTCGGGCAGGGTCCTCGGTATCCGGGCGAGCTACACGCCGAGGCGCGACCCGAAAACTGGCGAGCAATTCGTCAGCTATGGCGAATTCACCGGCGGCGTATGGGCCAACGGCCTGATCAAGGACGAACGGCCCACCGTCACGATCAGGGCGCGCAAGGCGGTCATCATCGGCACCGGCGGACACAATGGCAACCCGCAGTTCCGCGCCATGTTCCACCCGGGGGGCCTGGAGCCGTCTCTGACAGCGAAGGCTTGGGCTTGGCTGGGCGGGCCGGGCCGCGCCGCCGACGCCAGCGGCATCATTGCCGGGATGAATGTCGGGGCGGGCCTCGACGGGATGGAGCAAGGCTACCACAACCCCTCCTCCCGTCGCATAACAACGGTGCTTGGCGCCATGGATGTAGCCGATCTCGAGCTTCCAGGGGCCGCTCACTTCCCCTACCGTCGCGCGGGTGGAGTCAACGTCGGCGCCGCCGGCTTCCAGCACCTGATCGCCGTCAACCAGGTGGGAAAGCGATTCTTCAACGAGATGAGGGTTACGCAACAGCTTGGGTCGAGCGAGTATCCACAAAATGGCGCCATCAAGAAATGGAATGAGTACGTTCAGGGAGATTGGCGCAACTGCAAGCCCGACGCGGTCAAGGCGGTCTATAACGACAACTGTGCCATTGACGCTGCCTTGGCCATCAACGAAGGCTCCCAGCCACCGCATTTTCTCCCCGGTCCGATCTGGGCAATCTTCGATCAGGCGGCGGTTGACCGCGCGCAATGGAATGTCAAACCGCCCTACACAGGAGACAATGGTCTGTTCTTCAAGGCCGACACGATCGAGGAATTGGCCGCGGCCATCCGGGCGGGCAACGAACACCAACAAGTCGCCCTGACCTACCTGAAGGAGACGGTGGCCAGGTGGAACTCCTTCGTCGCGAAGGGGGCCGACCCCGACTTCGAGCGTGGGCCGGACGCCCCCATGCACGCCATCGCAACACCTCCATTTTATGCCGCTCGGATCATTATCGAATGGCACGATTCATGCGGGGGATTGAGGATCAACGGCAAGGCCCAGGTCCTCGACATGAAAGGCCAGGTCATCCCGGGTCTCTACGCCGGTGGCGAAGCCACTGGGGCTCACTTGATGCATGGCCTCGGCAAATGCTGCACTCACGGCTACATGGCCGCCTCCAACGCCGTGGACGAGCGCGCCTGAAAGTCGTCTGTCTTGATGAGCCTGGTATGGTCAGGCACGTAACGCGCAAAGTCCGGTGGGGGCCCGTCGCCCCATCGGACAGTCTCGCAGTGGCAGACCCATGACGGCCGGAAAAACGACTGCAGGTTTTTGGACTGTTTGGACTGCTTGCAACGGCTATCAGCCTCGGTTTACGGGGGCCGATGTGGCCGCGCGGGAGGTTACTCCCAAGGTCATGACCGCGGGGGAGGCGGTTTGCACCGAAAACTGCGCCCACTGCCACAGAGCGACAGGCCAGGGTGAGGGAAGGCGCGGCGCCGGCGCTTGCGTGATGGCCTCGCAGGCCCGGCAGGAGAACTTCTCGCGCACATGCGCGATCACCTTCCACTGGCGCGGGATCAGCTCTAGCGTCTCGGTCACATCCTCGCCGATCTTGCGCAGCCTCTCGTCGCCACAGCATGGGCAGACCGCAGGCGCGGGATATGCGACATCGCACGCCGCACTTTTTGCATACCAATTTTGTTTCGGGTGCTGCCTTCCGATGGCAGTAATTGGCCCGAAGCCGGAGTGGCGACCCTTCGTCTTGGCACATCCGCAGTTGACGTAACTTCGGACGTGCCAGTCACGGAGTCTGATTGGTCGCCCATGACCCGCCGCAGACCTGCGGCTGGTCCGCGCTCAACAGCCCATGTTTTCCTCCAGCGCCTTCATCGAACCAATGTCATCGCTGAGTCGTGATGCGGGGCGCCCAGATATCGCATCCGTTTTCGTGCAGAACCACCGCGACGACCTTTCCGTCCCCGTCGCGTTCGAAGTCGAGTTGCGCGTCATCAACCTTGAGAAAGAACTTGTCCTTGCCGCTTGCGAAAATGGGGAAGGAGGGCTGCCCGGTGATCTGGCTTTCGAGATGATCGCCATTGAGCGCGAAATCGACGACGGCACCGGGATTAAGCTGGTATTTGCCGACGTAATCGCCGAGCGTGGCAGCGTCGAGCGAGACTTCCAGAAGTTCAGGTGGAAGCTCGGACGAGCTCAATTTCGGCGCGGTCCGGTCGCCGTACTGGTGCAGCACGAGTCCGCTCACCAAGCCTTCGGGATCGCGCATAAAGCTTATGCTGATTCCGACAACCTTAGCGAAAAACTCGTTGGGCGCGGACGGGAAAATGGGGATCATACTTTGGCCGGTCACCCGGGCGAAAAGCCCGTCATTCATGCGGAACACCAGCAGGAATTTGTCGTCGAGCTTGTAGGTTCCTACATAGTCGTCGAGCGACGTATCAGGCAGGACTATCGCCTTATTGGGCGCCAGCGGCGCGTCCGCATCGAGCGTGGCGACCCCTAGATCGTCGACGAACGCGGTTGTGTTACTGAGGATGACGACGCCCCGCCGCCCATCAACCGTAAAACCGAGAAAGCTCCTGTAGCCACCAGTCCCGCCGCCGTGCCAGACGATACCCTTATCGGTCGTCATCCAGGCGAGCCCGATGCGCATGCTGTTGGCCGTGTCGCGGCGCGGCCGTTGCGCGAGTTTTATGGCTGCGGGTAGCGACGCCGAATCGACACCCATGTTGGCCTTGAGATAGCGCAGCATGTCCTTGGCCGTGGAGCGGACGGCGCCGGCGCCCGCCAGCGCATCGAAGTCCCAGTTCCGTGCCGTATTGCCCGTGTGGTCGTGACCGGGAGCGAGATGGGCGCGCATGCCGTCCGTGAACTCCGTGCCGCTCATCGTCATGCCGAGCGGCTTGAGAATTTGTTCGTTGGTCAGCGCCATAGGTTGTGTGATCCAATTGCGCCAATGCATAGCCCAGGAGCCCGAAGCCCAGATTGGAGTATTCAAAGGCAGCGCCCGGATCACGCGGCAGTTCGTATCCTGCGAGGAAAGCTTTCAGCTTTACCGCGTCCTAGTCGGCGTAGGGATTGGACGGGTCGTTCCCAGGGAGGTTGGACGGCAGCCGCGGCAGACCGGAGTGCTGCGTCGCGATTGCGCCGAGCGTAATCTGCTTGCGGCCCCGTGACGGTATTTTGAAGTCCGGCAGAAGCTGCGCCAACGGCGTGTCGAGGGTTACGCGCCCCGAGAGCGCGGCCTGGGCCAAGAGCGTAGCGGTGAAAGTCTTCGTGACCGAACCGATTTTATAAACAGTGTCGCCATCGGGCGCTTTGCCGTCGTCGAGCTTGCCAAACGCCATAACCTCGCTCCTGTCGCCTTCCACCACGCCAAAGACCAGCGTCTGATAGGTTTTAGCAGCAATACGTTCCCGCGCAGCGCTTTCCACGCGCTCGGGCAACAATTGTGTGTTCGCGAACATAGTCGTCAAGGAGCCTCCTGCAAGAGATCACGCGGCGATGCAGCGATCGGCAGGGAAAGCACGGTCACCTCGCATTTACTTCGGGCAAGAGAGGAAGACCCAACACGGATGAGCCGGGAACGCGGCTCTCGCCGCGCAACTTAATCTCTCAGCGTATCATCTTTGGGATGTCTGAAAATGGCCCACCTGTGACGACTTGCGCGTTGCACAAAGCGGGTCGGCTAGTACTACAGAGTCATAAGAATTGTATCTAATTGAAATTACATGATTTTTCAAAAATGATCATTTTTGAAAAACCCAATAATTTCAACAACCACATCGAACCACTGACACAGTAGTACTAGCTCGGGTACTTCGGACGTGCCGCTCGTGTTATCAGCACAGCCGTTCGTGAACAGAGATGGGGCGCAGCATCAATGCTGTCGGCACCGTCGGCCTTGACAGTAGTTTTATTATTAGCTAAATATAAAACATTGGCCTCGTTTTCAAGGCACTTTCCGATCCGACGCGACGGCGAATCCTACAGCTCTTAAGGGAACGGCACGTCTGCGCTTTCTCGAGGGCTCCAATACAAGACGCCAACAAGAAACGCACTAGCAGCAGGAAAGACGAGCAACAAAGAATGGTAGAGCTGCTCGATGCTGGGCGGCTACTTTCCAGTCGTCCGGCATAATGATCCGCCACACCGCCCCTGTTAGCATCAGGGCGATCAGCGTCATACATATCAGAACCGTGCGTCGGATCACCTGCTCCTCCTGGTCGCCAGCTTGAGCTTGCCGCCCGAGCGAGCGCCGACGCCGACTGTCTCAGCAAAG
>JASHRR010001091.1 GCA_030037185.1 Xanthobacteraceae bacterium
ACCTCCCAGCGGCCGGACTGCACCAGCCGGTTGGAAAACGCGATCTTGCGCGCCAGTGTAAGCAGCAGCGCCATGGCGTGGTCGGAGACTTCGTGAAGGCAATAATCGGGCACATAGGTGACCGTGATGCCGAGCCGCGCCGCTGCCGGGATATCGATGTTGTCGACCCCGAGACCGAAGCGGCCGATCACCTTGCAGCGTGTGAACTCCTTGAGAAGCTCGCCGGGCAGCTTTGCATAGGTGACGAGCACCGCATCGGCGTCGTGGGCAACGGCAAGGATGTCCTCGGCGGATGCGGATTTCGCCATCCGCAGTTGGGGATCGAGGCGCTTGAGCGCCGCGACCGCCGGATCGAGGGAGGGAAACGGGCTGTCGGTCACGGCGATGAGCACGCGGCTCATGACAATACCTCGGGATTGACGATGTTGGGCGGTCGCCGCCCTTCCAGCAGGGCGATGATATTATCCACGACGGCGTTGGCCATCGCCTCGCGCACCTCGCGCACCGCGCTGCCCAGATGCGGCGTCAACGTCACATTTGGCAGTCGCGTGAATCCGGCATTGATATCGGGCTCGTGCTCGAACACGTCGAGGCCGGCGCCGGCGATGCGCTTTTCGGTGAGCGCCTTAATCAGCGCTGCCTCATCGACAACGGCGCCGCGGGCCGTGTTGATCAGGAAGGCGGTCGGCTTCATCAGCGCCAGCGCGCGCGCGTCGATCATGTGGCGGGTTTCGTCCGTCAGCCTTGGGTGAAGCGAAACAAAATCGGCTTGCGCGAGCAGACGGTCGAACGGTACGTAGACGGCGCCAAGCGCCTCCTCGTCGGCCTTTTCCATCGGATGCGGGCCGCAATAGAGAATGCGCATGGCAAAGCCTTTGGCCCGCGCCGCCACGGCGCGGCCGATGCGGCCGCGCCCGCCGACGAGACCGATGGTCTTGCCATGAACGCCCGATCCGAGGAGGTAATTGGCCTGCGAGCCCGGAAAAATTCCGCTGCGCACCAGCTGGTCGCCTTCTGCCACGCGGCGGGCGACGGCGAGCAGCAGGGCGAAATGGGTATCGGCGGTCGATTCGACCGCAAGCGCCGGCACCACTGTCACCGGAATGCGCCGCGCCGTCGCCGTCAACACGTCGATATTGTCGGGGGTGATCGACATTGAGGCGACGGCGCGCAGGTTGGGGTTGGCGGCGATCACCTCGCCATCGATGCGGTCATGCAGCAGGCTGAACAGGATGTCGCAGCCGCGCACGCCGTCGATGAGCTGGTGCCTGGGGAGGACCTGCCGGGAATTCGGATTTGACGTGACTTTGGCAATGGCGCTTAGCCGCGCGAGCGCGCTGGCGCACACCGGTTGGGTGACGAAGATGCGCGTCATCAGGCGATCCACCGCACGATGCCGGCAACGCCGTCGACCGCGACCTGTGCGCCGTCGGGGATTTTTCGTGTCGCGTCAAACACGCCGAGCACCGTCGGGATGCCGCGTTCGCGCGCCAGCGAGGCTAAGTGGGAAGTCGAACCGCCGAGTTCGGCAACGATCCCCGCTACCCGCGGCAGCGCGTGGCTGAGCGCCGGCCCGGCGACGCGCGTGACCAGGATGTCGCCAGGCGCGATGCGGCTCAGTTCGCATTCGCAGTTCACCACCACGGCGCGGCCGCAGCCCCAGCCGATGCCGGCCGGATGGCCGTTGAGGCCCGGATGCTTCAGCCAGATCTCATCCGGCACCGCCCTGCCCTCCCCGGGTGGCGGGGGCAGCGGGCGCGCCTGCAGCAGCTTGAAGCCGTCCTCATCAAGCGCCCATTCGATCTCGACCGGCAGGCCAAGCACCGTTTCGGCCTTGCGCAACATGCGGCCGAGCGCAACAGCTTGGCCCGCGTTAAGACAGGGCTTGTCGACAAGCTCGCGCGGTATCGCCTGCGGGCGAACGCCGAGGCGTGTATCGGCGCCTGCGCCATGGCGACAAATGTCCGCGTGATGCTTGCGGCCGGCTTGGTTGGTCCGCAGGAAACCCTGACGCGTGAGCACGATGCGATCCGGCACGACCTCGCCTTGGGCGATTGCCGAACCCAGCCCCCAGGTGGCGCTGAGCAGCATCTGGCCTTCGGCATTTTCGCTCAAGCCTCCACCGGAAGCGCGGGCGTCGACCAGCGGTTGGATCAGCACCGCCATTGCGGTATCGGCAGGGCTTAGCCCGTGGTGGTTCATCGAGCGCCGCGCATTGGTGGTCCAAAGGGCCGCCCAGCAGGCCCGTATTGCCGTGAGAAGCGCCCCCTCGTCGGCGATGCCGAGAAAGCTTTCGAACTGGCCGGCAAAGCTTGCGCCTTTGCGATCCTCGATGAGCGCGGAGGAGCGTACCGCACCGGGCTTGCCGCTGGCAGCGCGCTGCGCCTGCCAGGTATCGCGCAGGGGTTCAAGAATGCCCGGCATGATTGGCTGCTCGTAGAGCGCAAGCCTGATCTCGACCGCGAGCCTGCGCTGTGCGCGCTGATCGGCCGACGCAAATTGTGCAATTGCGCTGCCAAGACCGAGCGCCGTGGTCTGAGCGAGATAAGCATCGGCGGTCAGGCAAAAGCCGCCCGGCGTCGGCAGGCCGGCACGGGCAAGCGCCGCCAGATTGGCGGCCTTCGGCCCTGCCCGTGACGCATCAGCCGCGCACATGTCCTCCACCGCAACGATCAGGCGATCCGCCGGCTGCGATCGCGTTGCCATCGATAGGCTCATGAAGGACCCTTCCGGCTTGTTGTGCTGCAGCTGTCGCCGGGTTGCGCGTTTGCGGCGGGAGAGGGAACGTTGCTGCGCTCAATCCCGGCTAGGCGTCGTGGGTTACTTCACGTGGTCGCCGTAGCCGGGCAGCGGGTCGACGACCGTGATCTGCTTGACCGGGAAGTTGGAGACGATCTCGATTGCGTCCTTGTGCACGATCAGCATCTCCTCAATACGCACGCCGTAGCGGAAGCGCTTTCCGTGCTGCGTCTCCAGCGCGAAAGTCATGCCTTCCTTGATCTCGACCGGATGATCGAGCGACCAAATGCGAGAAATGACTGGCTGATCGTACTGCGCAAGCCCCAGCCCGTGTCCCCACAGGTTTGCGGCGGCCTGATCTTCGTCCTCGTAGCCCCAGGTCTCCATGGCGGACGGCCATTTCTGCGCGATCTCGCGGGTAGTGGTGCCGACCTTTACGGCCTCAATCGAGTCATAGAGCCATTTCAGGGCTTCTTCGTAAGTATCCTTCTGCTCCTGCGACGGCTCCTTGCCGACGCAATAGGTGCGGTAATAACAGGACTTGTAGCCGTTCCAGGTCAATGCGGCCAAGTCCATGAATACGATATCGCCGGGTTGGATGATGCGATCGGAAAAGTTGCGCCAGTTCGGCCAGGTATTCGGACCAGACGACACGATGACGTCCTCGACGTCCTCCATGCCGGGAATGTCGTAGAGATACTTCATCAGATGCGCCGTCACCTGGTTCTCGGTAATGCCCGGGCGCAGGAACTTCATGCACTCCCAATGCGTGGCGTCGCCGATCGCGCCGACGATGCGCATGCATTCCTGCTCGTCCACGTTCTTGACCGCACGCGCCTCCATCATCGGCGTCATGCCATCGACCCAGGTGATGTTCTTGTCATTGAAAATGCCGATCATGTTGATGTCGATGAAAT
>JASHRR010001092.1 GCA_030037185.1 Xanthobacteraceae bacterium
GAAGTAGAGCGCGACCATGACGAGCCCGAACAGCGTTCCGGTGATGCCTTCCTCGACGGTTGCCAACGGATCCATAAGGCCCGCCGCATTCGAGCCGCGCTGGAGGTCGAGGACATCGCCGGCTGCCTCGGCGGCCCAAATGGGCACCCCCAGAACAAGTCCAATCACCACCCCGATAATCACTTCCTTGAAGAGAAGGGCTGCGACAATTGTGATTGTCAGACGCTCGCCGGCGAGCGCCGCCACCAGCATCGGCACCACGGGAAGCGCGAGCGCGAGCGCCGTGGCGCCGCGGAGAATTCCCGTCAAGCCGATGCGGGTGAAGGCCGGCATGATGCTGATCAAACCGGCCATGCGTGCGAGCGCGAAGGCGGTCGCAATAGCATAGTCCTGGACCCGATCGAGAATGATGGAAGGGAGGTCCACAAGCTCTCGTCCGGGACCTAGCGCGTCTCGAGCGGGAATTCATCCAGTACCGCCGAGGCTTGATTGGCAATCTGCTTGCCGAGCACCGGCCCCAGCAGCAGAAGGATAAGCAGCACCAATGTCAACTTTATTGCCTGCGGCAGGGTCTGATCTTGAATTTGCGTCAACGCTTGCGCGAGCCCGATCACGACCCCGACAATCACCGTGGCGATCAGGACGGGGGCCGAGACCACAAACACCGTCAGCAGCGCGGCGTTCACCTTGACAAGGACAATCTCGCTGTTCATCGCATGTCCTTCCGCGACCGGTCAGCTATAACTGAGAATAAGACCGTGCATCAGTCGCGACCAGCCACTGACGCCGACAAACAGAAAAAGCTTGAGCGGCACCGATATCAGGGTCGGAGAAACCATGATCATGCCCATTGCCATCAAGATATTCGACACCACCAAATCGATGACCAGAAACGGCAAATAAAGCAAAAAACCGATCTCAAAGGCGCGCGTCAACTCAGAACTGACAAAAGCCGGCAGCAACACCACGAGGTCGTCGTCTTTGAGGTCCGCGCGAGCCTCCTGCGGCCATATACGCTGGGTGGCCGACAGGAAGAACTGGCGCTCTTGCGGCCGTGCGAAGCGGATCAGCTCCGCCCGAATCGGCTGCTTGACGTCGTTTGCCATCGCGGTGAGATCGTCCACCGAGCTGAAATCGACCGGATGAGCGGTCGCCCGGGCATAGATGCTGCCCAGGAGCGGCGAAGTCACGTACACGGTCAACACGACGGCAATGCCATACAGCACGAGATTGGGCGGCGTTTGCTGAACCCCGAGCGCATTGCGGATGAGAAACATCACCACGGCGATCTTGAGAAATCCCGTCATAGTGACCACGAACAACGGGATGAGACCGGCCGCGGTGAAAAAGGCGAGGATGCCAAGAATGCTCACATTGCTGTCAGACATTGTCGAACAGCCTTGTGATCCGGATCCCCATGCTGTCGCCGATCTGGACCAGGTTGCCGCGACCGATGCGACGTCCGTTCGCTACAATGTCAACGCTATCTTCCAGAGGCCGCAGCATCGGAATGAGTGCTCCGGGTGCGAGCTGCCGAATTTCCGCAAGCGACAGCTCGATGCGCCCGAGTTCGAACAGGAGCTTCACTGGAATATTGTCGACATCGGTGTCTTGCCGCAGGCCGGCTGGCGCCCTGTCTCCCCCGTTCTCCATGCTCCACTCCCACAATGAGCCATGCGCGCGCATCGGCCGGGCGGCGATTAGCGCACCGGCTGCGGTCAGTTCCACCGGGGCAACCAAAAGCTCGGCGATCACCGCCACGGCGGTGCCCGGCTGTTGACGGCCGTGGTCCGCCATCACCACGTCGCCCGGCGACAGCGTCGCGATTTCGCCGACCGCGAATGTCGCGGCCGCCACCCGCACGCACACGGCGACCGGCAACTCAATTTCGCCGGGCCTATCCTCCCGGGCCAGCGGCGGAGGATAAATCGATTTGCCTTCCCCGGCTCGCCCGGCAGGGTCGGGGCGCGGCGCACAGCGGTCGAGAAATTGCGCGAACATGATCGCGTGAGCAGGCTGCAACTGCAGTTCTGCGCCGAAGCTCCCGAGGCCTTCGACTGTGATTTCAATCGCAAGAGCGGCGGCCTTGTTTTGCCTATCATCATCCTGCGCGCGCACCGAGGTGATTGCTAGCCGCGCGCCAAGGCTTGCCTCGAGCATCGAAAGCTCGTCACTGAGGGCAAGCTCAAGCAGAAGGGCGACGTGCGGCGGATCGAGACGATCCAACCGCTGATGCGGATCGAGCGCCGCAATGAGCGCCTCGATCAGCGCACGAGACAAAATCACAGCACCGGGAGCGCCGTCCACGGTCAAATCGAGCCGACATCTGGGGGAAGCATCCTGTGATGCCAGCGGCCATGACGCCTTAATGGTAGCGGCGCGTCCGGCGACCGGGAAGGCCAGCGCAGGACGCCGCCGGTAGAATGCATTGAGGGAGTTGACCTGCGCCGGCGAAATCGCTGGCAATCTAAGGCCGGCTCCCGGCATCACCGTCGATCGCAGCTGACCATCGGACGCGCTTGCCGCCCGCGCAGTGCTCTTGGGCATCGTGTTGAACTGCACCGTCATGGCAGTGAACCGGCGATGACGGTGGCGTTGCGATCTTCGTCTTCGGCCTCGTTGAGCGCTGCATCCCACCGCGATCTGCGCGCGCTCTCCTGCTCGCAAATGAGAGCGAGTTTGGCGGCAGCGCGTTGGCGCAGCCGAAACTTCGCGCTGGCCTCGGCGCGGGCGTTCTGCTGGTTCAAAAGATTGGCCTGCGCGCGCACCACGGCCGCCCGCAGTCGCGCTGTTTGGAGGGCGGCTCTGTCGAGCTCGATTTGCATGCGGATAATGTCCGCATAGGACACGGCCCGTCCGGCCACGGTAGCGGTCAATTCGCGCTCCCTGGCGCGAGCGGCGTCAACGTGGCGCCGCGCAGCGTGCTCGGCCGCCTCTGCCTGCTGTTCTGCTTGGCGCAGGAGACCCGCCTGCACAATGAGAGCTTCCAGCGCCCGCTGCTCGCGGACACGGCGGAGATCAGCAAGGCGTCGCAGGGCAACATTCGCACTCACCGAACGATCTCCCGCATCTGCCGTTGCGTTTGCGCGATCGTCGCCATGGTGCCACTGGCCTGACGCAGAAAACTGTTGATCCGATCAATCTTGCTGATGGCTTCGTCCACAACCGCATCAGTCCCGCGCTGGTATTCGCCGACGCGCACGAGCAGCTCCACCTCGGCGTAGCGGGCAAGGAGCTCGCGCATGCGGGCGGCATCCGCCCGATGCTCGGGCGCCACCACCGTATCCATGAGCCGGCTGCGGCTGCGCAGCACATCGATGGCCGGGAACTGGTTGCGTCGCGCGAGCTCACTGGAAAGGATGACATGACCGTCGAGAATGGCCTGCACCTCCTCGGCGACCGGATCGAGGTTGATATCGCCCTCCACCAAAATTGTGTAGATGGCGGTGATCGAGCCGCGCTCGGTCGGACCGGTGCGTTCGAGGAGGCGCGGCAGCGCGGCAAACAGCGACGGCGGAAAGCCGCGGCGCGTCGCCGGCTCGCCGGCCGCAAGTCCGATCTCCCGCTGCGCGCGCGCGAAACGCGTGATGCTGTCCATCAGCAGCAGCACATGCCCGCCGCGATCGCGGAAAAATTCTGCAATCGTGGTGGCAACGTGCGCGGCCTTGACGCGCTCCATCGCGGCCCGATCGGATGTTGCCGCGACCACGACTGTGCGCTTGCGGCCCTCCGGCCCGAGCTGGCGCTCGACGAACTCTCTCACCTCGCGGCCGCGCTCTCCGATCAGCGCAACCACCACCGCGTCGGCGTCGGTGCCGCGAACGATGTCGGCGAGGAGCGTCGATTTGCCGGCCCCCGCCTCACCGAAAATTCCGACCCGCTGCCCGCGCGCGCACGTCACGAGGCCGTCAAGAGCGCGGATTCCAAGCTGGATCGGGGCCTCAATGAGCGTGCGCGCAAACGGCGCGACCGGCGGCGCCACAACCGGGTAGTGGCCATCGATTTCATCTGGCGGCCACGACAGCCCGTCGAGCGGCTCTCCGAGGGCGTCGATGACGCGGCCCAACAACCCGGCTCCGACCGCAATGCGCAACTCCGCACCGGTGGGCACCACCTCGCTGACGCTCGAAAGGCCGGTAAGATCACCGATCGGCGTAAGCACCGCAAGGTCATCGGCAAGGCCGATCACTTCGGCCATGACCTTGTGGCCGGTCACGGGGTCTACGAGATGACAGACTTCGCCGAGACGCACCTGCGGCACGCTGGCATGGACAGTGACTCCGAGCAGCCGGCGGACGCGCCCCTTCGCGGGCCGCGGCGCCCCGTCCCGCACCGCGTTCTGCAGGCGGGGCAAGATCTGTTCGAGGCGGTCGTCAAGACTGGCCGGCCAAATGCTCATGCTGCTCCTCCCGTCCGCCGGGTCGAAGGTCGTTCGCGAACGCTCGAAGCTGCGCCTCGATACTTGCCTCCACCACCGCAAAATCACTCGTCACGATGCACGCGCCTTGATCCAGAGCAGGATCGGATTCGACCGTCACGCTCGGGCCGCCCTCTCGGCTGAGGGCGGCAAGCGCCGTGCTGACGCGATCGACGGCGACGGGATGAACACGCACCTTGACGAATTTCTCCTGACGAAATTCCGCCAGAGCCTGCGCGGCGGCGCGGGCGACGACATCAGCGATATCGAGCTCGCCGAGCACGCGGCGCACGACGCCAAGCGCCAGCGCACCGATTTCGCTCTCGAGCTTTGCGAGATAACGATCCACCGCCAGCGTCGTGTCACGCACCAGCCGGCTCGCCTCAATCGCCCCGGCCGACCGGCCTTCTGTGAATCCCTTCGCATAGGCGGCTGCGTAAGTGTTGCGCGCGTTCTCCTCGACCTTGCCTGCGGCCTCGCGGACTGCGGCCAAAAACCGATATCCGTCCTGCCAGACGTCGACCTGTGCGGCACGCACGATCCGCGAGCCAGGCCCGGCCGGCAAGTCGTCCAGCGATATCTGGTTCGGCGCCAACATGTTTTCACGCCGCCACGCAGCGAATGATCGCCGGACCGATTTCGTCGAAAGGCCTTTGAACCGCGTCGTCGAGTACCGGG
>JASHRR010001093.1 GCA_030037185.1 Xanthobacteraceae bacterium
GCAAAACGCGAATCTTTTCGTCCATTGGCAGCTTGGTATGACCGGTGTGTTTGCCTGATGGGAGCCGAGTGACGTGAGAGCCTCACGCTCGGTTCTGCGAGCGGCCGGTGGTGAGACTCCCCGGCCGACTCTACCCTTCATCAGCGGAAAATCACGCAAGGGCAAATTCCTGATTCACAGGGAGACCCGACGCGACCGCATGCGGGCAAAGCTTAAGGAGCTGAAGGAGCAACTGCAGCGGTGCCGGCACCAGCCAATCCCCGAACAGGGGAAATGGCTGCGGCAGGTCGTGACAGGCCACTTCGCCTACTACGCGGTCCCGACAAACAGCCGGGCGCTCTCGGCGTTCCGGCACTACGTCGTCGATCTCTGGCGGCGATCGCTCCGGCGACGCAGCCAGAAAGATCGTACGACCTGGAATCGCATAGCGAAGATTGCCGAACACTGGCTTCCCAAACCACGCATCCTACATCCATGGCCAAGCCAACGGTTCGCCGTCACTCACCCGAGGTAGGAGCCGGATGCCTTAATTGGGCGAGTCCGGATCTGTGCGGGGGGCGGCCAGCAATGGTCGTCCCTACCGCGAACAGGCCCTTAGATTGCGGTACACATCGTATGATTGTTGTGATAGATTCTTGCGTTGTTAATCAATCGCTTGCGTAATTATTTACAAATAACTTGAGAACGATTAACAATCAGATCGGTCACCCTCAATATACTCACATTGTGGTTTGAAGGCCATGTCAAGCGACGTCGTCAACATCCGGGAGCGCGGCCGCTTCATCAGGGGAATGCCCGCTGGCCCTAGTCGGCCGGTCGGCCGCCGGAATCGGCTTAGCGAAGCCTTCCTGGCGGATCTCGTCGAAGATTGGAAGCTGCACGGTCCAGCAGATCGAACGAGTCCGGTGGCCTACCTCAAGGTGGTCGCTAGTTTATCCAAGATCCCGGTCGACGTTTCCCCTGGCGAGGAACTCACAGACCGCACGAGCCAGGAGGAAATGTTGGCACGTCTAGAGCGGTAAGCAGGCCCCCAAGGCGGTGGCGGCGCTGCGGGCCTTTATCGCGGAGCTGCCCAAGTAAGTGGACGACGCCGCGCCGTTTGAAAACAACACCCTCCGGGAGCGACGCCTTGCCGACTTCGCTGAGCGTTCCCCGCAATCGACGATCATCCAGTTTCCATGCTCCGAATCCTATCCCTTCTGGAGGCGCGCGTACTCGGTGTCCTCGTCGAAAAAGAGCGCACCGTTCCCGACAGCTATCCGCTCACGCTGAACGCGCTGCTCGCGGGCTGCAATCAAAAATCGAGCCGCGATCCAGTCCTCAACGCAGCCGAGACTGACGTCCGGGCGGCGGTCGAAGGCCTGAAAAGCGAGCTTCTGGCCATCGAGAGGAGCGGAGAACGCGTTCCGAGATACGCGCACAACGTCGAACGCATGATGAACGTGCCGCAGCAGGCGGCGGCACTCCTCGCAGTGCTGATGTTGCGGGGACCACAGACGGCCGGCGAACTTCGCATGAACTGTGAGCGCCTGCATTGCTTCGCCGACATTCCGGCAGTGGAAGCTCTCCTCAACGAACTCGCCGAGCGTTCCGACGGTGCGCTGGTCACGAGGCTTCCGCGCCAGCCCGGCTCACGCGAGAACCGCTGGATGCATCTTCTCTCGGGAGCGCCAGCGGTTCAGTCATCCTCAGCGGCCGGTTTAGCGGCTGAGTCTTCATCCCTCGGCATCTCTGAACTCGCGGCGGTGAAGGCCAACGTCGCGCGTCTCGAAGCTGAAGTGCACGAGCTGAAAGACCTGCTCGCAAAGGTTTGCGCCCAGCTCGGCATAAAACAATGATGTAGTTTTTCCCTGCCCCAGCGACATCGCCGCTACTGACCGGCTGGCAATTCGCATCCGGCTGGCGTTGCCCAAGTAAGTGGACGGCGCCGCGCCGTTTGAAAACAACACCCGGTAAGATCAAAAAAGCGGAACGCTCTAGAATCTCTCGGTTATCCACCGCCAGGATGGGATTTCGATGACTCTGCAGGTCCGCACGAGGGGGGGCCGTCATGGATTGGGCACGCATGCTGGCCTACGTCACTGGGACGGTGGACCGAGAACTGCTGGCGCGGAATGAATATTTGATCGCCGAGAACCGCATTCTGAAAGCCCACTTGAATGGACGCCTGAAGCTCTCGCACGCCGAGCGCTCCACGCTTGGTGAAATCGGGCATCGGCTCGGCCGCACGGCTCTCGCCGAGGTCGCAACTGTGGCATGCTTGTCCAAGGTTATCCTCTTTGGCGAGCGTTCGGTACGGCGGGCCTTGAGTGAATACGTTGACCACTACCACGAGGAGCGCAACCACCAAGGAAAGGACACCGTTCTGCTATTTCCTCGGAATCGTGACCTCGATCGAGAGCGGGCGCGGCCGATGCCGCGAGCGATTGGGCGGGCTCCTGCGTTATTATCATCAGAGGCCGCATGAAAAGGCGGTCAGATGGGTTTTTTGACCAACGCAATTGCTCGCACTTTTTGTTATAGAGATAGAGATCCCTATCTCTCTTGTGTTCAAATGTGCGGGCGCGCTCAAATCCTACCGCGATGAGTTCGCGATCGCCGGCAAGGAACGCGCGGCCCAAAGATCCGATGACGTCCCGAATGGCAGCAAGCTGGCGATGGACCTGCTGTTCCCTCGATCTGCAAAGTCGTAAACTGGCAGTGTTCAATGTCGGCGTGCGCGCAAAAGACGCGCTATTCGATTGTGAATGAACAGGAGAAGCAACGATGTGGACACTCATCTCGAGAGCGGGTCTTCTCGCAGGCGTGACCGGCCTCGTCGGCGCGGCGTTGACCGGCAGTGTTGCTGCGCAACAGAAGGCGGGGCCGCCCGACTTTTCGTCGAACGAAGCGGGGTGGATTGCACTGCAACTCGATTTCTTCGAGATTGCTGGCGTACGGCCAGGGCCTATCCGTGCC
>JASHRR010001094.1 GCA_030037185.1 Xanthobacteraceae bacterium
CTCGGTTGTACACGGGATTGTGGGGAAAAGCCTCCGAATGCTTCCCACGACTCGCGTCCCCAACGGCGCCCATCGCCGCGCCGATCGGCTCGCCCGGCTCGCATGCGCCTTTGCCCATGTCGGTTTTCGTCAGGTGCACGCCCCAGGTGCCGGCGATGTGCCGGTCTGCCGCGCCCCGTGAAAGGGGCGGCGCCCACATGCGATTGCCCGCATGCAGGCGGAGGGCAGCCGCCCGCCGCGGCGGGTGCAGCGGGCGGGGGCGGATCTAGCCGACCTTCTGCTCACAGACCGAACACATACAGTACGGTCGCGCTGCGTTGGTCGTTTAGCTCCGGGGTGAGCAGCAGCTTCGTGCGGGAGGTGGCGCTCGGCCCCGATGCGATCGCGATATATTGTTTGCCATTGACCTCGAACGTCATCGGCGGTGCTCCGAACCCCGCGCCGACATTGATTTTCCACAGCTGGTCGAGGGTGGTGTCGTCAAAGGCCGCGACGGTGCCGTCCAGCAGGGCGAGGAACACCAGCCCGCCGGCGGTCGCGAGGGTGCCGGAGTAGTTCGGGTACGGCAGATGCGCGTTCTTCTTGATCTCGAGGGTGACAGGATCGACCGCCGTCAAGTTGCTTTCGTAGCGCCCGTCGACCTTGTAGCCGCCACCGGTGCGCCCGAACCAGCCCGGTTCCCGCTTTACCAGGGCAGCATCGTTGGTGACGAACTCACAGGCCGTCGTGGCCGGAATGTAAAGGAGCTGCGTCTTTGGGCTGTAGGAGGAGGGGAAATAGTTATTGCCGCCCGTGCGGTTGGGGCAAACTTTCTTGACCGGCTGGTCCGAAGTTGGATCCGCAACGCCCGAATATGTCTGGACGTCCTTGTTGGGATCGTAGTCGATGGGCTTGCCGGTCTTTTGATCGATGCCCTTGGTCCAGTTTACTTCCATGTATGGCTTGGCGCCGACCATCGCGCCATTGCTACGCTCCATCGTGTAGACAAAACCGTTGCGCGCCGAGTGGGTCACGAGCTTGCGCCGCTGCCCGTCAATGGTTCGTTCGATCAAGATGTGGGTACCCACCTCGTCGAAATCCCACATGTCGCCCGGCGTGTACTGAAAGTACCAGTTCATCTTTCCCGTGTCGGGATCCCACGACACCACGCTGTTGGTGAACAGGTTGTCGCCCGGCCGCAACCTCGCGTCCATCATCGGCACCGGGTTGCCGACGCCCCACAAGGTCTGGTTGGTGTCCGGATCGTAGGTACCGGTCACCCACACGGCCCCGCCGCCGGTCTGCCACGCGTTGTTCTTGTCCTTCCAGGTTTCGCTGCCGGGCTCACCCGGCGCCGGTATGGTGTATTTGCGCCAGAGGAGCTTGCCGGTGGCAGCATCGAGCGCCGCCATCCAGTCGCGGGCCCCGCCGTCGCCCCCTGAGGCCCCGATGATGATCTTGTCCCGAATCGGCAGCGGCGCACCCGTAATGGTGATCCGTTCGGCATCCGACACGTTGGTTTCCCACACGACCTTGCCGGTGCCCTTGTCGGTAGCGATGACGCGGGCCGGCCCGCTCGCAGGCGAAATGACGAAACTGCCCCACAGCGCCGCGCCGCGATTGGCGACCTGGCGGTCCTGCTTGGGGTCCATGCGCCAGACGATGCGCCCGACATCACCGGCGGTCGCATCGATCTTGTAGAGCACGCCCCAGGAATCCGTGATGTAGAGGAAGCCGTCCTCGGCAAGCGGGGTGGCTTCGATGAATTCTCGACCGGTGGCGCCGGCGAGCGGCACCGCGTAGGCGAATTTGAGGCTTTTGACATTGTCCCGGTTGATGCGGGCGAGCGGCGAGAAGCGCTGGCCGTCATAGGTGCGGTGATTCATCAGCCAGTTCTGGGGTTCCCTGTCGGGATTGAGGAGCCGTTGCGGCGTGACGTCGGCGGCGCGCGCCGGCAATGCCAGCAGGGTCGCGGCGATGAGAGCGCTGGGGATGAAGGCGGTGCATTTGTTCATCATGTCCCTCCCGTCTATTTTGCAATCTTAGCCTCGAAGGCCTCCGGTTCAAGGCTGCCATTGGATCGATGAGTGGCAAACCGGTCTCCGCCGAGTCGCGCGTATCGCCCGCAGCCAGCGACACCTGCGTGCACGTAGGAAGCCACGACCACGGCGGCGCCGGTCGACGACACTAGCGGCGCACGCGCGAGCGGCAACGCCATCGGGTGGGCCCGGCAACTCTTCAGACATCGCGGCCGTGAACAGCCGCGACGAGCGCAGCCTCAAGGATTTCGCGGACCTCGACCGCCACCGAGTGACCGTGCTTGCCCCACGCGCCATCAGGCGTTGGGGGCGATGCTGGCCATCGCAGGCTGATGTCCGTCGGTGCAAGGCGACGCCGGCGGCGTCGATCGACCAGGAAGCGCTTTCACGCAAACGCCTGCAGCCCCGTCTGCGAGCGGCCGAGAATCAAAGCGTGAATATCGTGCGTACCCTCATAGGTATTCACGCTCTCCAGGTTCGTCAGGTGCCGCATCACGTGATACTCGATCTGGATGCCGTTGCCGCCATGGATGTCGCGCGCCATGCGAGCGACATCGAGCGCCTTGCCGGCATTGTTGCGCTTGACAAGCGACACCATCTCGGGCGTCGCTGCGCCTTGATCAAACAAGCGCCCGACCTGCAGGGCAGCCTGCAGACCGAGGGCAATTTCGGTCTGCATGTCGGCAAGCTTCTTCTGTACCAGCTGGGTTGCGGCGAGCGGCCGGCCGAACTGCTTGCGATCAAGCGCATACTGCCGCGCTCGATGCCAGCAGTCTTCCGCCGCGCCCATCGCCCCCATGGCAATGCCGTACCGCGCCCGGGTGAGGCAGCCGAAGGGGCCCCTGAGGCCCGACACATTGGGCAGGAGGCTTGCCTCCGGCACCACCACGCCATCCAATACGACCTCGCCGGTGGTCGAAGCACGCAGCGAGAGCTTGCCGCCGATTTTCGGAGCCGACAGGCCCTTGATGCCCTTTTCCAGGACAAAACCGCGGATGTCGTCGCCGTGCGCGGCCGATTTTGCCCAGATCACGAATACGTCGGCGAGTGGCGCGTTGGAAATCCACGTCTTCGTACCAATCAACCGGTAGCCGTCGGACACCTTTTCGGCGCGCGTCTTCATACTTGCCGGATCGGAGCCTGCATCGGGCTCGGTCAATCCGAAACAGCCGACCCATTCGCCGGTCGCGAGCTTGGCAAGGTATTTCTTGCGCTGGGCCTCGTCCCCGTACGCATAGATCGGATACATGGTGAGCGAAGACTGCACGCTCATCATCGAGCGGAAGCCGGAATCGACCCGTTCAATTTCGCGCGCCACCAGCCCGTAAGAAACGTAGCCCGCTTCTGCGCCCCCATAGGCTTGCGGGATGGTGACGCCCAGAAGCCCCAGTTCGCCCATCTCGGCGAAGATCGAGCGATCCGTCTTCTCCTCCATGTAGGCATCAATCACGCGGGGGAGCAATTTGTCCTGCGCGTAGGCGCGCGCAGTGTCGCGGATCAGCCGCTCGTCCTCGGTGAGCTGATCGTCGAATCGCAAAGGGTCATCCCAGCGAAATGAGGCGCGTGGCTCGCGGGAAGCGGTCTTTGCGGTCTTTGGCTCGGCGGTCGTCATCCGCTGTTCCTTTTTATGGAGTCGTCCTCTTGCATCCTATATGGTGCGTGACCGCAGACGAGAGCAAGCGGCAAAGGGAAAGGCCGGTCCCGTCGGTTTTTGCACGGGCTGTGCCAATAGCGCCCGCGCCGGTCCGCAACCGGCCGGAAACCGTCGGGGCGACAGCTTACCCGCCTGGCAAGTTCTGTCGCGACACACGTTAAAATGCACCGGTGAAGCGATTGAAACAATAAACGTCGCCAGCCGAATTGCCATTGGAAACCGCTACGCTTTGACAGATTTTGCCGACGGCAAATGAGCAACCGGGATCAAAGCCGCTCGACGAGCTTACCGGTCGCCACGACTATTGACGTCTCTCCTCCAAGCAGCAGCAAAGGCGATCGTCCCGTCTCTCAATATTCGCGGCATCTGTGCTCGGAGGCGATCGACGCAACGGCGTTGCAATGCTGTGCCGCGCAACCGCGCTGGCGGCGAGGTCCCTTAGTGCCACGCCCGCTTGCAGTGCCCCGAAGGGGGCTTTCGGGAGTTGCCTTGCCGAAATCCGGGCACGGTGTCAACATGCGCCGCGCGATCGGGCAGCGAACGCGCTCTGCGAAACCTGGATCGTCAAGCGAACCAGCATCGAACCGGGAGGACCACCCTATGAAAACCAAATTGCACGTCTTCGTTCTGGCTTCCAGCGCGTTCATTGCGCTAGGCGCGGTTGCGCATGCCCAACAGGCGCCGCAAGCGCCCAACATGACGTTTTTCGTCACCAGCGTCGGATCCGGCAAGGGTGCTGATCTCGGCGGCTTGGCCGGCGCCGACGCCCACTGCCAACAGCTGGCGGCGACCGTGGGCGCCGGCAGCAAGACGTGGCGCGCCTATCTGAGCACCAATGCGGCCAATCCCGGCGGACCCGTCAATGCTCGCGACCGCATCGGCAAGGGTCCGTGGCAGAATTCCAAGGGCGTCGTGATCGCCAAGGACGTCGAGGACCTGCACAGCGCCAACAACAATCTCAACCAGCAGACCGCCCTCACGGAACGCGGCACCATGATCGCGGGCTTCGGCATGACGCCGAACTGGCACGACGCACTGACCGGCTCACAGGCGGATGGCCGGGCGTGGCCGGCAAACTTGAACCTGACGTGCAATAACTGGACCAGCAGCACGTTCGGCTCTGCCATGCTGGGCCACATCGACCGCACCCCCAAGACGACCGAAGTCTCGCAATCGTGGAACGCGACCCACATGTCGCGGAGCTGCAGCCAGCCGGATCTGATCGCGACCGGCGGCAACGGCCTGTTCTATTGCTTTGCCGCGCAGTGAGCCCTGCTCTAGGAAACGAGAGCCGGCCGGAACGGAACCGACGTTGGTGTGCCGCGACAAAGCGGGCGATCCGCCCTGTGGCGGGAACCTGACGAGGTTGCTGGCCGCCCGCTTGCGCGCCGGGCAGGGGGCGGCCACACCGCCCCTCCCTCACGGCGGGCGGCGGTCGGGCGAGGGAACATTCAAGCGGAGGCGTCACCATGGGGTCCCTGCCGTTTTGGCACTTGCTGCGGGCGCTCGGATCGACCGTCACGACTATCGTGGTGCTGGCTCTTGTGCACGTGCCAACCCGCGCTGAGGATCGCCCTGCGCGCATCCTCTATTTGACGCACTCGGCCGGCTACCGCCACGAGGTCATCCCGGCATCCCGCGAGATATTGAAGCGGGTCGGCGAAATGCCGCCGCGGTTCGAGGTGGCGGCGACCGAGGATATCTCAGTTTTCACGAAAGAAAATCTCCGTCGCTTCGGCGCGGTGATGTTCTTTACGACCGGCGAATTGCCGATGAGCGACGCTCAGAAACAGGCGCTGCTCGATTTCGTCCGCGGCGGCGGCGGCTTTCTGGGCGTTCACTCGGCCACCGACACTTTTTACCGATGGCCGGAATACGGCAAGCTCATCGGCGGCTATTTCGATCAGCATCCGTGGCACGAGGCCGTCCGCATCGATGTTGCCGATCGATCGGACCCGCTGGTTGCGTTCATCGGTGGGTCGATCTCGCTCCGCGACGAGATCTATCAAATCCGCGATTTCGACGTCGGCGGTTCCCATGTGCTGCTGCGTCTCGACCCGGCCTCAGTCGATCTCACCCGCGACAACGTCCACCGGCATCCATACGGCTGGCCGTTGGCCTGGACTCGCGCCTACGGCAACGGGCGCGTGTTCTACACCGCCCTCGGCCACGAGGAGGGCGTGTGGCAGGATGCGCGGTTTCAGAGGCTGCTGCACAACGCTGTGCTGTGGACGATCGGTGCATCGCGGTAAGCCCCGCCCTCCGCCGCGCTGCGGTTGGCTGCTTGCCGGTCGGGGATCTTTTTGCGACGCGCGTTCGCCCCTTGCACAGCATGACTGATGAGCCGACAATGTCGCCACCGCAAAAGACTGCCGAAGGAAGCCCCAATGCACGACTTCACCGCTGATCACTGGCACGAGCCGGAGGGCATGAAGAACGCCGGCTACGGCGCCTGGAAGCGGCCCAACACCTCCTACGACGACTACATGGAGGAGCAGGGCATTCCGATCTTCCGCGGCATCGGCGTACGCCGCGTGCAGGACATGCCGCTCAAGCGCTGGAACCGCATGGGCGGCAACGGCACCTTCATCCAGCTCTACGGCACCGAGGGCAAGTGGGGCTGCTATGTGATCGAAGTGCCGGGCGCCGGCGCGCTCAATCCCGAGCGTCATATGTATGAAGAGATCATGGTGGTGGTCGAGGGCCGCGGCACCACCGAGGTTTGGACCGATGATCAAAAGAAGCCGCACACTTTCGAATGGGGGCGCGGCTCGATGTTTTCGATCCCGCTCAACTGCTGGCACCGGATCATCAACGCGGCGTCAAGCCCGGCGCTGATCCTGGTGGCGTCCACGGCGCCCAACGTGATGAACTTATTCCGCGACCGCGAGTGGATTTTCAACTCTCCTGCGACCTTTCCGTCACGGTTCGACGGTAGGGAGGATTTCTTCAAGCCGAAGGACGATATCGTTCCGGACCGGCTGCGCGGGCTCGCGTCGCGGCGGACCAACCTCATTCCGGACATCTTCAATGCCGAGCTCTATCTCGACAACCGCCGTTCGCCCGGCTACCGGCGGGTCGAGCCCGACCTTGCCGGCAACGTGTTCTATGGCTTCGTCGGCGAACACGTGACGGGACGCTATTCCAAGGCCCACGCCCACCTCTCGGCGGCCGTTCTGGTCTGCATCAAAGGCAAGGGCTACACCTACACATGGCCGCGATCGATCGGCATGACGCCGTGGCGGGACGGCAAGGAAGAGGAAGTGTTCCGGCAGGACTATGAGCCGGTCGGCCTCGTCACTGCGGCGCCCTATGGGGGCGACTGGTTCCATGCTCATTTCGGCATCGGCCGCGAACCGCTGCGCCTGATCGGCTGGTACGGCCCCAACAACCATCGCAAGGACAGGGCCGGCGTTCCGGGCGAAAAGGACACCGACGAAGGCGCCATTGATGTCACCGAGGGCGGCACCGCCATCCCGTACTGGTTGGAGGACCCTTTTCTGCGCAAGGAATACGAGGACACCTTGCGGCAGGAAGGCGTCGCCTCGCAGATGGAGGAGGCCTTGTACCGGGCTCCCGCGGCGGCATGAAATGCTTGTGGCGCTTTGAACCGCTAACCCGGATTGATCGAAGCGAAATCCCCCTTATCAGCTGCCGGCTCGCGTCGGCAGCATCGCGCCGCGTTGCACGCGATCTTTCGAGGATGAATCCATGGATGCGTTCCTCGCGTTTGTCGAAGGCAGCGACCTTAGCACCTGGATTCGCGGCGACTCCATGCTCGCCTTTCCGACCATCATCACCGTGCATACCATCTGCATGGGATTGCTTGCCGGCGCCAGCTCAGCGATTGACCTGCGCATCCTGGGCGTGGCGCCCGGCATTCCGCTCGGTGCGCTGCGGCCCTTCTATCCGCTGATGTGGCTGGCGTTCGCCGTCAATGCCGTGACGGGCGTGCTGATGGTGATCGGCTATCCGACAAAGCAGCTCACGAACCCCTTATTCTACATCAAGCTATCCCTGGTCGCGCTCGGCATCTGGCTCGTCTATCGCATAGGTCGCGAGGTGTTGGGTGCGGCAGAACCGGGCCACAAAGCGATAACGGCTCGCGCCAAGTGGTTGGCGGCGGCCTCGCTTGCCGGCTGGGTGAGCCTCATCATTGCCGGCCGGCTCCTCGAATACACACACAGGTGGGAGCTGCTCGGAATCCCAGCCATCACCTAAACGGGGAATTGCGCCATGGATGAAATCGCCCCGTGGGAACAGTTCATCCGCAGCACCGCCCTGCATCAGTTCGTGTACCTCCATGAACCTTGGCTGTGGCCGACCTGCGAGATCATCCATTATCTGGGCCTGTCGCTGCTGCTTGGCACTGTCGGCCTGTTTGATCTGCGCGTACTCGGCATCGCCAAGAACATCCCGCCACGCGCCATTCACCGGCTCGTCCCGTGGGGGGTTGGCGGCTATTTTCTGAATGTCATGACCGGCATCGTGTTCTTTTCCGGCCATCCGGACCAGTATTTCTACAACAACGCAGGCCGCTTGAAGGCGCTGCTGATGGCGGTCGCAGGACTCAACGTCCTGGTGTTTTACGGCACCGCGGCTTTTCCGGCGATGAAGAAGCTCGAGGGCGGCGCCGATGCGCCGCTGCGCATCAAGGTCATTGCCGGAGTTTCGCTCGCAATGTGGGTTGGGGTGCTCATTTGCGGCCGGATGCTCACGTGGTTCCGGCCACCATTTTTTCATTAACGGCGGGAAATCTCGAACCGCATCCGAGGACGCCCGCTTTTGCCGGCCGTCGCGAAGGACGATGACGGCACGGCAAGCCGCGTCGAGACGCCGACATCCTTCGCCGGCGCCCAGTCGGTAGCCCGGATCGAAATCCGGCCTTTCCATCCGGAATCCCGGCGCCGGAATTTCCACCCGGCTATAAGTGACGCTCGATCGCCCGTTACGCCTTCTCGATCAACAGGCGGGCGCGCCGCACCACTGGTTCATCCACCATGCGGCCCTCGAACTCGAACGCCCCTCGGCCGGCCGCCTGTGCTGCCTCGAATGCCGTAAGGAGCGCCCGCGCATGGTCAAGTTCCGCCGCAGATGGCGAAAAAGCGTGATTGAGGATCGGCACCACGGCCGGATGCACGCAACTCGCGCCGTCAAAGCCGTGGCGCCGCGCTTCGCGGGCGGATTGCTCGATCCCCTCCAGATCCTTGTAATCGGCAACGGTACGCAAGAGTCCGAACGAACGGACGCCGGCGGCCCGCGCGGCAACATGCACCATCAGCTTAGGCAAGCGCAGGACCTCCGGCGTCGGCTCCGCGCCGAGCGCGGTCGCGAGGTCTTCTCCGCCGGTCATCAACGCGAATATCCGAGGGCTTGCCTTCGCGATCGTCCGGGCGTCGAGCACAGCTCCCGCATCCTCGATCATCGGCACGAGCGACATCGCGGTACGGCCGATATCCTGTTCGATTCCGCCGAGGAAATCCGCCAATGCGGCGATCGCCTCAGCATCGCGTGCTTTTGCCACCAGCAGTCCGTCTGCGCCCGCCCGGCAGGCCGCTTCGGCATCGAGCCGGACGCGGTCGGGTTCTGAGTTGATCCGGACGAATATGACGGCGCCGCCACGACGCGCCGTTGGGACAGCCTCGCCAAGCCGTGCCCGGGCGGCATCCTTGCGGTCCGGCGCGACCGCATCCTCGAGGTCGAGAATGATGGCGTCGGCGCCACGCTCGTGGGCCTTGGCGAGAAACCGCTCGGAACTTACGGGGACGTAAAGCAGCGACCGGATGCGCAACGGCAGCTCGCGGATTTTCAATTAACGTGCCCGTCACAATAGGCCTGAAGCCACCCCAGGGGTAGCCCGTGTTTCCGGGCCGTGCCTGATGACCCAACCGGCAGCTCGGAGAGCGTAAAGCCTCGCCCTGAGACCCTGACGTGGACTTCTATCGGAAGCCTGACTTCGCACGAGGCGGCGCAGTGCGCGAACATCTCGCCACAGGCCCAACGCCGTCGAAGGCGGCTCGATTTACATCGCCCGCACGGCGCTCGATTTTTTTTAACAAAAACAGTTCCGGCTTTTGAGGAAAAATCGCGATCGGTGGCCGGATGGCAAAGCTCCGACGATTGGGTGGGACGGCGGGCAGACTTTGCCGCAGCAAGTTACGCCGTAAACGCCGGCGGCAAGCGCCACCGGTCGAGGATGCGTCCCGCCTGCCGCACACATCCTTGAGCGCGCCCAGTGCGCACGCCGGTCGGATGGTCAGACGGCGGATGGATGGTCTGAGTACGGGCGCCGAAACGGCCCGGAATGGCACGTGTGCATTGACGCCCCCGGGCGATCCTCTGATGATGGCTCCGCACGGCTAAACCCGGGGGGCTTCGAGCAGCTCACGCTGCTCCGCTTACGGCAACGGCCGCCACGGGGGACGTGCCCCGGTTTACACAGGCCTCCACAGTCAGGGACGTGTCAACCGCCCGTCCGTGGTTCGAGGATTCCAAAGTGTTTTACCATCCGGGCCCATTAACATCCCGGTCATGCAGAGTGCCGCAACCTTCGCAGGTCCACTCGCGGGTCTCAGCGGCATTGCGGCTGTGATCATCCCGCAGACGCAGCATGTCTTGGATGCAGGGGCCCACCGCAACGAAATGCTTGCCTACCCACCTTGTATTTGGTTTTGGCCGTCAATCAAGTCCCCGATCGCCTCAGCCAAACAGTGGTTCTTCTGCATGTTTTTGATGCGCAACGTCTCGACACAGATCCCTTGGTTTTCGTCAAGCAGTGTCGGGACAATTTATGCTGGAAATCGTTCCTGGCGTTAGCGGCAGGCTCATAGCGCGACAGTTTCGGGACACCGTTCAGCGCATCGTTGGCTAACATATTGAATTGACATAATGTTCTCCACTATGATCGGGCCCAATTTCAAGCCTGAAACATCGGTTGGCTTCTTATGAGGCGTTTCGACACCATCCGCGCACGGGCTGCCAAACGAAAGGGCGGCGATGCCGAACTCAACGCCCTCCTGCCCAAGGTCAAGAGCGCCGCAGCGCTTGCCCGGATGAAGGACGATCGGGTGCTGGCGGACATGACGAAGCGGATCTTTTCTGCCGGCTTTGCATGGAGCGTGATCGAGAAGAAGTGGCCCGGCTTCGAGGCTGCGTTCCTCGGCTTCGAGCCAAAACGCCTGCTCGCCCAGCCCGATGAGTTCTGGGAGCAGCTGGCAAGCAATCCTCAGATCGTCCGCAATGCCCACAAGATCATGGCGGTGCGCGCCAACGCCCAATTCATTTCCGAGATGGCGAAAGAACATGGCAGTTTCGCTAGATTCCTCGCCACATGGCCTCCTACCGATCAGGTCGGCTTGCTCGAGGCGCTCGCGAAACGGGGCGCTCGACTCGGCGGAAACACGGGGCAGTTCTTTCTGCGGTTTATCGGCAAGGACTGTTTTGTCCTGTCCAAGGACGTCATCGCATGCCTGCGCGACGCCGGGGTTGATATCTCTGAGCATCCGAGCTCGAAAAAGGACCTTCGAAAAATACAGGAGCAATTTAACGCCTGGGCCGCGGAGACCGGGTTGCCGTTGACGCACCTGTCGCGCATCTGCGCGATGTCGATTGGCGAGAACTACGACGTAGGCCGGCTTCATGGCGGCTCCGATGTGGTGGAAGGAGATGTGGTTTGAACGATGCAATCGCACTTGAGAACTGGCTCGGCCGAACCTGTCGCGACGAGGATGAAATCACGCTCGGCGCCGTCCAGCGGCTTGCGGCGACGTTGGATCGGGACCCGACGACTTTCCGCCGCGGGAGCGAAATGCCGGAAAGCTGGTACGCGATTCTGTTCGCACCGGTCCCCCGCGAAAGCACGCTGCAGCCGGATGGCCACATCTTGATGGGAGATTTCCTGCCGCCGCTGCACGGCACGCGACGGATGTTTGCCGGGCGGCGAACTCGTTTCATCAAGCCGCTGAAGATCGGCGATATGGTGTCGCGCGTTTCGACGTTGACGCGTGCTGAGCCGAAAGCCGGCCGCACGGGACCGTTCACGCTGGTCACAGTCAGGCAGGAAATCACCGGGCCATCCGGCCTCGCGCTCACGGAGGAGCAGGACGTCGTCTACCGCGCCGCGATCCAAGCTGGGACGGTTGCGCCGCAGCAGGAGGCCGCGCCGGTGACCGACAAGCCGGAATGGTCAACACCGATCGAACTCGATCCGGTCTTGGTGTTTCGCTATTCAGCGCTCACCTTCAACGCCCATCGCATCCACTACGACCTCCCTTACGCCCGCGATGTCGAAGGTTATCCGTCGCTGGTGATGAACGGCGGTCTCACGGCCCTGCTGCTCATCGAGACGGCGCGCCCCCTGCTGCCCCGACGGATCGCCGGCTACGCGGCTCGGGCCATGAGCCCGCTGTTCGTCGGCCAGCGGGTGGCCTTCAATGGACGGCTCGCTGGCGATGGGGCAGCGCTATGGGCATCCGGACCCGACGGCGGCCTCGCCTATCGGGCCGACGTCACGCTTGGCGGCGCCGCCGCCCTCACCCCAACCTCCCCTGCAGGCGGCGCAGGGTAGGGCGCCTTGCCGGCAGCCCGCGTGGTCGGCCTCACCTCGGTCATGGTGTGGCTGAGTGAAACCCGCACCGGGGAACTAACGACCGCCACCGCCATCGTCAGAGTCGCCAACAGCCTATAGCGACGTGCGTTCGAGCACGACACAACTCTGATGTTCCAGGACCTGGGTATTTCAGGCCATCGCGGGACGAAAACCGCCGCGGACGCTTCGCCGATTTGCGCTTTCGCTGTTCAGCATGGCGTATTGCGCCCGTTGCAGATCGAGCTTGCGGGATAACGGCTTACGGAAGCTCCATTGGCTCGCGTCAAGACAGTGCTTCACAAGACAGTGCTTCACCACCAACCGCTTTGGCTGGAGCACCGCGCGCAGTTTGGGTCAGGCGCAAGCTCGCAGCACTAAAGGCAACGCTGAGGCGAGAGTCGTGCGAGGCGGCCGCCGCGATCAGGCGATGAGCTGCCGCTCTGCAAGATGCCATTGGCCTCCCTGCGCCCGCTGTGGAGTCATCATTGAGGCCCTGGGCATTGGCTTGCTACGCATGTCCCTGCCGGAGTGAATCGGGATTCCCAAGACGCAGAAGTTGGGCGAGTCTAACGCATTGATTCGCAGGGGAATTAGCCAATGCGTGGACCGTATCCTGGTGAATTGAGAAGGCGGGTCATCGGCTTTGTTGAAGCAGGAGGTTCGCGCCGTGAAGCGGCTGAACAGTTCGACATCGGTGTCAGTTCCGCCATCAGGTGGATGCAACGCTTTCGCGAGGACGGGACTTGCGAACCGATGCCACGCGGCGGAAGCACTTCGCCATTGGA
>JASHRR010000129.1 GCA_030037185.1 Xanthobacteraceae bacterium
GGGGCGACCTGGCTCGACCACCGGCTGGTCGAACGCGACCGCATCCCGCTCGCCACGAGCGGATTCGGACAGGAGGTGCGCAATGCCATGGAAGCACGGTCCGAGCATCTCGCGGCGGACGGACTCGTCCGTCGCCGGGGACCGAACAGTATCCCGCAGCGCGACCTCCTCGCCACGCTGCGGCGCCGGGAACTCGATGCCGTCGGCGCCAGGTTGTCCAACGACATCGGGATGCCCTACGCGCCGCCCGCAGCCGGCGACCTGGTTGCCGGCACCTTCCGCCAGCGCCTCACGCTGAGCTCCGGCCGCTTCGCCATGATCGACAACGGTCTGGGATTCGCCCTCGTGCCGTGGACGCCGGCGCTCGATCGGTATCTCGGCCGTCATGTCGCCGGCGTCGCCAAGGGGAGCGGCGGGATCGAGTGGAGTTTCGGACGTCAGCGCGGGCTGGAGATCTGATCGCGCCTTTAGCCCGCGATGAGCACCGCAAGAAACTCGTTCACGCCGCAAGCTCCGCAGGGGCGAGGCCGGCGCGCGTTTCATCCGAGTCCGCCGCGACTGAGCGAAAATCAAAACCCTCCAACGGTCCGGGAGCGGCAGCATGACCGAGCATCGTTTTGATACCTGGACCACCGTTCTTCGCAACCCTTTCGGTCTTGAGATCCACAATGCCTGGTTTGTCCCCAGAGGCTGGCCGGGCCATGGCCCAGTGGTGAATTTGGGAATTCCCGAATGCGAGCTGCAGGTCACCTTCATTTCCCGAGAAGGCGAGCCAGTCATCTGCAACGCTCACGGGCTTGCCGCCCCACAGGATGTCGAACCGCGCACATCCAGATCGACCCGGTACGTTTCCCTTCGATCAGCTGATAAGGCCGATGCACCCTCGCAAAGAGCCGCGCGCGGCGAAGGATAAGCCGAGGCAGCTCGGCGGCGACGAAATCCATGTTCATGACGATGGGTTCCTCCGAGATGTCGGGGTGCGTCCACAACAGCTGACGGACAGCCATGACATTTTTGCGAACCCGCCGCCGCCCGATCTGGGCTATTTCAAGCAGAGCCAAAAGTAAGCGTTGGAGGAGCCGCCCATGTTTGAACGCGCTTCAATTAGCGCCGCTGCCTGGTGCACGGCGCTTGCGGCGCTGCTATCGGTTCCGCTCGGCGCCGCGAAGGCATTCGACGACGCCAAATATCCGAACCTCAAAGGCCAGTGGACCCGGCTTTCGGTGCCCGGCATCGAAGATTCTCCTTCGTTCGATCCGACCAAACGATCGGGCCTCGACCAGCAGGCGCCGCTGACACCCGAATATCGGAAGATATACGAGGCGGGTCTCGTCGAGCAGGCCGCGGGTGGCCGCGGCACCGGGCGCAGCTACTCGTGCCTGCTGTCAGGGATGCCGATGGTCATGCAGGCTTATGAGCCGAGGGAAATCATCGTTGCGGCCGACGCCACGCACATCTTCTTCCAAAATGGCGGCGTCCACCGCCGCATCTTCACCGATGGACGGACATGGCCGAAGGACGTCGAGCCGGCCTTTTTCGGCTACTCGATCGGCAAGTGGTTCGATGGGGACGGCGACGGTCGCTTCGATACGCTCACGGCGGACACGCGGTACTTCAAAGGTCCGCGCGTGTTCGACGCCACCGGCATCCCGTTGCACGAGGACAATGAGACCGTCATCAAGGAGGCATCTATCTCGACAAAGCGAATGCCGATATTCTCCATGACGAGATAACGGTCGAGGATCACGCGCTGACACACCCTTGGACGGTCAACAAACAGTATCGCCGCGCCACAAATCCGCGACCGCTTTGGCACGAATCGGTCTGCGAAGACACCAATAGGCGCGTCCTCATCGGCGATCAGGTCTACACGATCACCACGGACGGCCTGCTGATGCCGGCCAGCGAGGGCCAGCCCGGTCCCGATCTCAAGTTTTTTTCAGACGATCCAACAGATGATCCGTTAAGCGGAGAGAATCATGACCAGGCGAATTCTCCGGGCAACTCTGCCTGCGGAAGCGGCACTGGCGGCGTTACTCGCGGTGCTTGGCAGCGCCCGCGCCTTCGACGACTCAAACTACTCAAACTGGAGAGGAAAGTGGACGCGGGTTCCGGTGCCCGGCGTATTCGGCGTTCCGTCATTTCGATCTGACCAAGGCGTCCGGCCCGCGACAGCAGGCGCCGCTGACGGCTGAATATCAAAAGATCTTCGAAGAGAACTTCGCCGAACAGGCGTCCGGCGGCCATGGCCGGGGCAGAAGCCATGTCTGCATTCCGAGCGGAATGCCGATGATCATGACGGTCTATGGGCCGATGGAAGCCCTCATCACCAAGGGCACGACCCACCTGGCCATTCAGAGCTTCGGCATTCATCGCCGCGTCTTCACGGATGGCCGCGACTGGCCCGCCGATGTCGAGCCTTCGTATCTCGGCTACTCGATCGGAAAGTGGCTGGACACCGACGGCGACGGCCGTTTCGACACGCTCGCCATTGAGACGCGCCATATGAAGGGCGTGCGCGTGTTCGACCCAACCGGCATCCCGCTCCACGTGGACAACCAGACCGTTGTCAAGGAGGTGCTATACCTCGACAAGGAGAACCCGAATATTCTCCGTAACGATCTCACCGTAATCGACC
>JASHRR010001095.1 GCA_030037185.1 Xanthobacteraceae bacterium
GGACCCATAGGAACGGTGCACAGGCAGCGATCGCCAGCCCCAAGAAGGCGCACAGGGCAATGGCGCGTCCGATCGGCGGCAGCCACAGCCACAGGCCGAGCCACGAGACGACCAGGAAAATACCGACCGCGGTGGCCAGCGCCGCAATCGGCGGCCATAGCCGCTCCCAGAAGATGCTCCATCGTGCCCGGCGGAGCGAACGCTCCAGGACATCACCTGCATCCGGCAGGCGCGACGCATTATGCACGTTGCTGGCCTCGGTCACTGGAACGTCTCCCAGATCTCTCGCAAAGCTGGCGAGTATCCTCACACAGAACAACGTCAACTGGAAGGCTAATATAGCACAGCTACGAGTAAAGTTCCGCCAATCAACAAAGCAGTCAACAGCGTTCGGGCGCCGATCGGACCGCCAAAACCTCGCAAAAGTTCACGCCCAGCTGATAGTTACAACGCCTGCCAGTCCGGCATGCGATCGCGGCTAATCAGCTCTGCGACCTCGATACGGGGCCGCACGACCGCAAAACGGTCCCCGCTTACCATAATTTCGGGAATCAGCGGCCGCGTATTGTAGGTGCCGGCCTGCACGGCCCCATAGGCGCCGGCCGTCATCACGGCGAGGAGGTCGCCCGGCTCCGGCTCGATGAGCTCGCGGTCCAGGGCGAGGAAATCGCCGGATTCGCATACCGGGCCGACCACGTCGGCGGTGATTCGCGCAGCCCCCCGCTGCCTGACCGGGATGATGTCGTGATGGGCCTCGTAGAGAGTGGGCCTGACGAGATCGTTCATCGCGGCGTCGACGATGATGAAGGTCTTGCTCTCGCCGCGCTTCACGTAGAGGACGCGCGTGACCATGATGCCGGCATTCCCGACAATTACGCGCCCCGGCTCGAAAATAAGGCCACAATCGAGCGAACGCGTCGCCTGCTTGGCCACCTGCGCATACGCGGCCGGGTCCGGCGGCGGGCTCTCGTCGTGGCGATATGGAATGCCGAGGCCGCCGCCCAGATCGACGTGCTTTATCGCGTGGCCGTCGGCACGAAGCATGCGTACGAACTCCGCCAGCAGCGCAAAGGCATTGTCGAAGGGTTGCAGCTCGGTGATCTGGCTGCCGATATGCATGTCGACGCCCATGACGCGCACGCCGGGCAGCTTGGCCGCATGAGCGTAGATCTCGCGGGCGCGGCTGATCGGAATGCCAAACTTATTCTCCGCTCGGCCGGTCGCGATCTTGGCGTGGGTTCTGGCGTCCACGTCCGGATTGACGCGCAGCGATATGGGGGCGCGGCGGCCCTTGCCGGCCGCCACGGCGGACAGCAATTCGAGCTCCGGCTCGGATTCAACATTGACGCAGAGGATGTCGGCATCGACTGCGGCCGCAAGCTCGCCCGCGGTCTTGCCGATGCCCGAGAACATGATCTTGTCCGGCGCAATGCCCGCCGCCAGCGCCCGCGCCAATTCTCCGCCCGAGACCACGTCCGCTCCGGCACCGAGTCTCGCCAGCGTTGCCACCACCGCCTGGTTGGAATTGGCCTTCATGGCGTAGCAGATGAGCGCCCGCACGTCCGCGAAAACGCCGGCGAACACCTTGTAGTGCCGCGTCAGGGTGGCGGTCGAATAACAGTAGAACGGCGTGCCGATCTCGGCCGCGAGGCGGCCGAGAGGGACGTCTTCGGCGTGGAGCACGCCGGCGCGGTAGGCAAAGTGGTGCATGGTTTCAGCGAATGAACGTGCAATGCGTATAGCACGAACATTTGCTAGCGCGAGATTTGCAAAACAAGGGCCCGCCGAACGCCTTCTCGCGCGCAGCGCCGGCGTGAGCTATGAGATCGGGGATGGCTATTATCGGGAGTTGCGTTGATGCCTCGCGCCAAGCCTCGTGCCACGTCCGCTCATTTCGTGACGATGCTCATTGCCGCCGCCGTCACGATCGGTCCGAACCCGGCCGCACACGGCGCGAGCGCGCTTGATCGCGCGTTCCGCACGATCGCCGGCAAGAGGTTTATCGACCTGACCCACAGTTTCGGGCCCGACACGCCGGTTTGGTCGGGCTTCGGCCAGGCCAGGATGACGCCGGCGACCGATCCCAAGACCCATGAGCCCTATACGATCCCGAAAGACGGCTTTCGCACCACCTTCTACGAAATGGTCGGCCAGTACGGCACCCATGTGGACCCGCCGGCCCATTTCGCACAAGACGGCGCAACCATGGATAAGATCCCGCTAAAGCAGATGATCCTGCCGCTCGTGGTGCTCGACGACACGCGCTTTCTCGCCAACGACCCCAACCACGCTTTCTCGGTCGCCGACCTTATGGGCTGGGAGAAAGCCCATGGCCGGGTCATCAAGGGGGCCTTTGTGGCGCTGCGCACCGACATGTACAAGGACTGGGACAGCAATCCGGAGCGCTTCAAACGCAGCGAATTCCCCGCCTGGGCGCCGGAAACCGTGAGATTCCTGATCGAGAAGCGCGGCGTCACCGCGATCGGCCATGAGTCGATGGACACCGACACCACCGAAAAGATGGAGTCGGAGACCTACGTCCTCCAGCACGGCCATTTTCAGATCGAGGTCATGGCGAATCTCGACCAGGTGCCGGCCAAGGGCGCGCTGATCGTGGTGACATGGCCGAAGGTCAAGGACGGCCTCGGCTTTCCGGCGCGCGCGTTTGCGATTTTGCCGTGACGGCCGATCTGGCGCTCTCT
>JASHRR010001096.1 GCA_030037185.1 Xanthobacteraceae bacterium
CGCTTGAGGTCGCAAAACCGCAGGCCGTCAATCTGACCGGCGTCGAGATCGCACCCAGAGCTGCGAAAACGCGCGACAACGCGCGTGCGTGCCAATCCATGTTGTCAACAACGAGGCCGATACGCAGGCGTCGCCGTGCCCGTCCTGTGGCGATCGCTTTAGGAGAAAGACGCATCGAGAAGGTCAAGGTTCAGTTCTCCGGCGCGAAAGGTCGCGCCGGTGTCAATCGCCGTCACGGTGACCTTGGCGGGGCTGAACAGCATCGGATCGATCGCGTAAAAATCGCCGTTGACGCTGGCGAACAGTTCCGCAAACGAACGCCCGTAGTCGCGCGATCCCTTGCTCGGCAGTCGCTCCGCCAGGGAGCGCGCAGCCGCCGCATCGCCCGACACGAACAGATGGACCTGCCCGCCATAGATGATGGCGTCATTGGTACGCCCCATCGCCGTCACCAGATCGGGATGCGGCGGACACAGCGGCGCGGCGGCCATGCCGTCGACAATGCGATCGAGCGGGAAGGCAAGTTCCAGCGCCTTGTGGAGCGCCACTTCCAACGCCCGCGCCACAATTTGCGTAGAGCCGGCGAGGCTTTGGGTCGGCGCAAAGATGATCGTCAGTTGCCGCGGCGAAATCCCGCAATCACGGGCAATCTTTTCAACCACCGGCGGCGGCGGCGCCAGGGCAGACTCCAGCACCAGCGTGCCCGTTTCGGCATGGTCGCAATAGCCGAGCTTCTCAAACAGCGGCTCGCGCCGGGCGAGAGCGCGCGCCGGGCCGGAGCCCAGCGCGAAGAATGAACCGCCATTTGCTTTGTGCGAAAGATTCCAGCCGGCATATTGGCTTGCCAGGCAGGCAATCACCGGATGGGACGAGCGCGTCGCAATCGTCCACGGCCAATTCGGTGTCGCTGCCGCCAGGGTAAGGGCGACTTGGCCTAGTCCGCCCATGCAGATTTCGGCGATGCGCAGTCCCGTCGCGATGCTGCCCGCAAAGCGGCTGCCGGCGTCGATCACCTGTTCGCCCAACGGACCCCGGGTGACGCCGAGCTTGAGCGAGGCGGCGTCGGCCACGAGGGCGCCGACGAGGTCCGCCGCACGGCTATTAATGCTCAGCGCTGTGGTCATGGCATGCTCGCCGCGAAACCAATTGCACGTCCAATCGTGCACCATCTGTGAACCTGCGCCCGCCGCCGATTGACCAGCCTTCTGGCCTCGGCTGCGGTCGTGGCGTCCGCGTGAACTGTGCACAGAGGTTCGCCCGCCTTGATGGCAATGCCGGCGCTCGGTCGGTCCGCCGACCAGTTCGGCCATTCGAACTGCGCCGGCGCAACGACATCGCGTTCGGCATAGACGATGGCGGAGGCCCTTGCCCCATCGAACCGCGGGGCTTCCTCGATCAGGTCGCCGTTGCACGCCGCGATGTGAAGAGCGAACAGAGCGCCGGCATCGATTTCAAAGATGTCGAGCGTCGCCCCCGGCCGCGGATTGACCTCCAAGATCGAGAAATTATCGCCGTCCACCATGAAGTCCACGCTGTTCAGCCCCTTGAGCGCTAGCGCGGTTGCCAGGCGACGCGCCGATTGCGCGAGGCGTTCAACCACAGCAGGTGCAATGTTGGCGGGCCGCACCGCGCCGCCGTAGCGAAACGGCTGGCGCACCGTCGGGCATGCCCATTGCTCGCTGAAGCCGAGCACGATCGCTGAGCCGCCGTTTGCCAATAGCAGGGCCGAAACCGGTATACCCGGCACGATGGACTGATAATAGACGTCTCCACCCAACGCTTTTGTCCACCCCGCCCTGACATGAGCGCCTCCCGCGCCGCCGCGCCGTTTGGCCACCCAGCCTTGGCACACCGGCGGAGCCGACAGCAGGATTCGCGGATGGGCGATGTCGCAGTCGCGGCACAGGGCGGCAAAGCTCTCCGGATCTTTGGCCCGCGCAACCGTATCGGCACTGTTGCCGAACAGGCGCCAGCGTTGTTGCAACCCCGCCAGCAATTGCGGTCGGTCCTCAAACCCGGTACCGCAGACAATTCCGACCGGAAGGTGTTGTCCGGCGAGGCGCTCTAACGCGTTCGCGAGGTCGTGCTGGCGGAAACCTCGGGCGAATTCCGATCTAAGCGGCAGATGGGCCTGCGCCGCCGCGATGGTGTCCTGGTCGCCGAAAAAATCCGCAACCAGCGGCAAATATCCGCCCCGGCGCGCCGACGAGGCCAGCGCGCGTGCGGACATCGCAGCAATCAGCACTGCTTCGTTAGCCATTGAGTTCGCGCGCGAGGATGAATGCCTCGCGGATATTGAGTTGCGCGGGCTTGGCCGAGGAGACCATGCGTCCGAACAGGCCGGACTCGGTCTTGTACTTGATGTTGCCGATCGCCAACGGGCCGATCCCCAGGGCTCCGTGCGTCGTCAGCGTAACGCTGTTTGCCATCGCGTCCAGGCCTTCGATTCCGGATGGCGGCACGGCGTTGGCATCGGCGGCCACCAGGAGGCCGCTCGCGGCCTCAAGTTGCGCGTGGCTGAGGACGCGGACACCGGCCCGCCCGCAGCAGGCGGCGACGTCCGCAGCGGTCAGGATAGCGGCCTTCTTGGCCTCGTCGCTTCCGTCGGCCCCCCGCACCTCGACACCGAAGCGCGTCTTGATCTCGGCGGCGCTTTCGCTCACGCGCCTGGAGCCGTCATAGCCCACGAGGGTGACATCTGCGCCTTCGAGCGCGGCAATCGCAGCGACCGCAAATCCCAGAACACCTGTCCCGCCGAAAACGGCAACCCTTGCGTTCCTCAGGCCGTGCCTTTTCTGGCTCTGCAGTGTCTTCTCGATGCAAGCCACCATTGCGGCCGCAGTCGTGAATGATCCGCCCGGATCGGCGAACAGCGAGACGGCGAACGGCGGCACCAGCGCGGCGTCGGCCTTCGCCAGCATGTCGAGAGCAAGGCCTGCGTTCTTGCCGCCGAAGAACATTCCGGTGCGCGCGCCGCTCTTTGGCGGACGGGAGAACATCGCGTCCTGGACAAGACCGGTGACCTCATCGAGCGTCACGCTCGTATAGGTAACGACCGCATCGTAGCCGGCATCGAGCGCCATGTTCACATCGAACGGACTCATGTGCTTCAACGGGGTGACCATGTGGAGAATATTCTTGTCGGCCAAAGACCCGCTCCTTGCCGCTATTTGAGGCTCGCGCCCGCCGGATCAACCGCGATTTCGGCCGCTTGATTGAAGCCCGCGCACACGCGGATGTCCAGGCCCCGTCCGCACGGATGCGACCGCGCGATATGAGCCAGGCGGTCGGCTTCCGTCGGCCCGGCCGAAAATGCAAATCCCGTCGGTCCCCATGAACTCTGCCCGATGCCGCACGCGCCTTGGCGTTCAAGCGCGGCCAGCACGGCGGCGACATCGGCGCTGATGAACGGCGATCCGCCCTGCGCGGTGGCAAAATAGTTGCCGAGACATGACTGAATTTCCGTGACCGCCGCGCCGAAGCTTGCGATATCTTGCTCGGCGACAGCGGGCAGCATTTTCATGATGGCGAGCCGGCAGAGGCGGGCCGCATCGCCTTCCGGAAAGGGCGGCAGTTCGGCGAATGCAGCAGCCTCGTCAGCGCCATGGATTCCGCGACGAGCCGGATCAAGCACCACAATGACTCTCCAAGGATCTGGAAAGCGGATATGGCTCACGACCGGCGCCGGCGCTTTCCCCTTCGCACAACCGCCGTCGACGATCAGTCCGCCGCGATGAAACAGTCCGATCCCCACG
>JASHRR010001097.1 GCA_030037185.1 Xanthobacteraceae bacterium
AGGGTCGCCAAAGCCTATATTGGCCAGCTCAACCAGGCGCGCGTCTACGATGCTGCGATCGTCACCAAAATCGAGCCCAACCGCGATTTCTACGCGGCCGAGGACTACCATCAGGATTACCTGACACTGCATCCGGCCCAGCCGTACATTGTCTACAACGACCTGCCGAAGATCGAGGACTTGAAGCGCCTCTTCCCCGACGCCTATCGGGCCGACCCGGTCCTCGTCTCCGCGGCGCGATCATCGAACTGAACGATCTTGCTGAAGCCATTCGGCAAAGATCCGGCGAGCCTGTTTGCGCAACCGGTCCGCTACATTGGCGGTGGCGGACCTGAGGTCGGTAACAGAGATGCCAGCTGCGGCGAGTTCCACGGCGTGCCCGACATCCACCGCTCCAGCGAGCGCAACTGAAGCGCCAAAGCTCGCGCACCGTCGGCGAACGCCTGGTTTTCGTAGAGGGAGCTTGAAGCAAGCCGCGCTCTCAGGCAGATCGAACGTGTCGCCGTGCCGGTGAAGCACTGCAGCGTTGGGGTCGGCGAGTGGCGCCAAGCACGACGCCGCGCCTTCGTCAGTAAGTGTGACGCGTCCCCGGCCGATTTCTTTGCGCGGGCCTGCGAATACTCGAGAACCGAGCGCACGCGCCATGAGCTGGCTGCCCCCCAAGGTCGGCCGGCCATTCGCTAAGCGGCGCTCCAGCGCGCGGCAGTAGCCCTTCGCCATGTGGCGTTTGAGGACCTGGGGCTGATCGCGCCGATCCTTGAGGAGTCCGGCTTCAGGACCTCCTATTGTGACGCGCCGATCGAAGGCCTCCATCGGTTGCGTCCGCTGATCTTCTGATCGTGCTCGGCGGCCCGATTGGCGCCTACGACACCCCGGCCTTTCCGTTCCTGGCCACAGAGATCGCGCTGCCGCGTCAGTGTCGTGACGCATGCTGAAAGTCACAGCTGTCCCATCGTTTCCCACACATGTTTCGAACCCGGTGGCGTCAAGTGACGAGTGTCGTGGGCCCTCCCTTGTTTCATTGTTTACGGATCGGTATATATTACTGTATATAGCGACCGTTTCCAAGCGAGTTCCGAGGATTTAATAGATGGCTACGGCCAAGACGCTTCCCCTTGTTCGCCACGCCTACGCGGACGGCTCATACAAGCAGATGCTGATCAACGGCAAGTGGATCGATGCCGCATCGGGCAAGCGCTTCGAGAGTCGCAACCCGGCAACCGGCGAATTACTTGCGACGGTCGCCGAGGGCGACAGCGAGGACGTCAACCGCGCCGTTGTGGCGGCCCGCAAAGCATTCGAGGGGGCCTGGAGCAAGTTTAAACCCTATGAGCGCCAACAGCTGCTGCTCAAGTTCGCTGATCTCGTCGAGCGCCATTTCGAGGAGCTTTCCTCGCTCGATACCCTCGACATGGGTGCGCCGATCAGCCGAACCCGTGGTACGCGCATGCGCGTCCTCGGCATGCTGCGCTACTATGCGGGCCAGGCGACATCGATCCACGGCGAGACGATCGAGAACTCTCTTCCGGGCGAAATTTTCTCGTATACCCTGAAGGAGCCGGTCGGCGTTGTCGGCGCCATCATTCCGTGGAACGGCCCGCTCGGCGCCAGCGTCTGGAAGCTCGGCCCTGCGCTAGCTACCGGATGCACGGTTGTACTGAAGCCCGCTGAGGAGGCGCCGCTGACGCCATTGCGGCTCGGCGAACTGGCGCTCGAGGCCGGCATACCTCCGGGCGTAGTCAACATCGTGCCAGGTTACGGCGAGACGGCGGGCGCCGCGCTGGCGGCTCATTCGGACGTGGACAAGGTCGCGTTCACGGGATCGCACATCACGGGACAATCCATAGTTCGGGCCTCGGCCGGCAACCTCAAGCGTGTGTCGCTGGAGCTCGGCGGCAAGTCTCCCGACATCGTATTCGCCGATGCCGACATCGAGTCTGCGGTGCCGGGCGCCGCTATGGCGGTGTTCGCCAATTCGGGGCAGATATGCAGCGCGGGCACACGGCTGTTCGTTGAGCAGCGCGTCTATGACGAATTTGTCGAGCGGGTCGCTCATTTCGGGAAGGGACTTCGGGTCGGCAACGGGCTCGATCCTGATACCCAGATGGGACCACTGGTGTCCGAGCAGCAGCTCGATCGCGTCATCGGATATCTTAGTCTCGGCCGGCAGGAAGGCGCGCGCGCCGTCGCGGGCGGAGCGCGGCTGACCGAGGGGCTGCTGGCGCAAGGTTACTTCATCCCGCCAACAGTATTCGCGGATGTCCGCGACGACATGCGGATCGCGAAGGAAGAGATTTTCGGTCCGGTGCTTTCGGCGATTCCCTTTCGGGACGTCGACGAGCTCATAACGCGGGCGAACGCCACCATGTTCGGCCTGGGCAGCGGCGTGTGGACCCGCGACGTCAGCAAAGCCCATCGCCTTGCCAAAGCGATCCGCGCAGGATCGGTGTGGGTGAACTGCTACCAGGCCATGGATCCGGCTGTTCCGTTCGGCGGTTACAAAATGAGCGGATATGGCCGCGAGTCCGGGCTGCAGCATGTGGAGGAGTATCTCAACGTCAAAGCCGTGTGGGTCAAGACGGCTTGAGCCAATGCGACAAACTGGTGTTCCGATGAGGGAGGAGAACGACATGAACTTTGACACCGACAGACGCGGCGCGCTCTTTGGTCTTGGCGCTGGAGTGATGCTATCAGGGCTGACACAAAACACAGCGCATGCCGCGGCCGGGCCAACACTCGAACCCACCGGTGCCACCAACCTGCAGGACCTGTCGCGGACGCTGGCTGCAATGCCGCGGCGGCGCGATTTCAAGACCCGCCCCATGATAGCCGACGATCCGCAGGTATGGGATGCAGCACCCCTGAACGCGGTGCTGGCTTACAAGGGCGGTGCGAAGCAGGCGTGGGACAATACCGATTTGACAGGTCCCTGGCTCAATGGCATGCGCAATTCGCTGAATTCGCAAATCTGGGGCTTCAAGGAGCCCAACTTCCTTTGCGTGTCAGCGACCCACGGGACGGCGCATCTGGCACTCTACGACCAGGAAACATGGGACAAATACCAGTTAGCGAAACTGGCCGGCGGCAATGTCGCGCGCAATACATTTATTGTTGCGCCGCCGGCGTCGACGCGTGACCCCGCGGATTTCCAATCCCTGGAAGGTGCGTTCTCGTCCAAGGACAACAGCATCGTGGTCCTGCAGAGGCGCGGTGTCGTATTCCTGGCGTGCCACAATGCCATTTGGGAACTCGCTGAGAATCTTTCGGCCACCGGCCAAAATCCGGACCATCTGCCGGTCGACAAGATTGCGGCCGAGCTGTCCAACCACCTGCTTCCTGATGTGGTGCTTACACCTGGCGCCGTCGCCACGCTCGTGAATCTTCAGCAAGCGGGTTTTGCGTATTCTCGGTGAGCTATGTTGCGGCTGCTGTTTGCTCTTTCGCTTTCGCTCACGATCGCGTGCGCCGGGCGGCTGGTATTCGCGCAAACGACACCTGCGGACCGCCTCAAGGCCATTGAGGCGATCTACCCGCCGTGGCGGCGGGGCGATGGCGGCGACGTTACCGGCCGTGGCTTTGAATTCACGGTGCCGCCGGCGGACGTGCTCGCCGATTTCCACGGCAGCCTCGACAATCCACAACTGGTGCTGTTCGCCTCTGGCAACTATTTCTTTGCCTTGGGCGAGTTGGTGACGGCGTTCGGGGGCGCCAATCCGCAATATCGCGGCCATGTCTTCTACGAAACGCTGCCGCCCGGCCTGCTACTCAAGCAGATGGACGCCGGCGGCACCGTGACATCCGGCAACATGACATTCACGGTGAAACCGGACATCTATCTGGCCGAACTCGCTGCGAGTACTCAGTTGGTCGAGAGCGGCCGGCTGATTGCGCCGGTCGTCACTTTCGCGACCAATGATCTCGCCATCATGGTGCCGGCCGGCAATCCGGGCCGGGTTGCGACGCTGGCAGACCTTGGGCGCGCCGGTTTGGCGCTTGCCATGCCTAATCCGGAATTCGAGGGGGTTGCGAGGCAGATCCGGGCCTCATTGGTGAAGGCAGGCGGTGAGGCGCTGGCCGAACTGGTCTATGGCAAGAAGGTAAGGAACGGGGAGACCGTGCTCACGCGCATCCACCATCGCCAGACGCCGCTGTTTTTGATGCAGCACCTGGTCGAGGCCGGCGTCACCTGGAGGTCAGAGGCAATCTTCCAGGAGGAGATTGGCAATCCGATAGGTCACGTCGATATCCCGACGGCGGTCAACACGCTTGCGAACTACAGCGCCGCCATGATAGCGGGCGCCCCCCACCCGGAAGCCGCCCGCGCATGGCTCGATTTCGTCAGCTCCGACGGCGCTTTCCAGATTCTTGGGCGTTACGGCTTCAAACGCTTTGTCGTGCCTCCGCAATAGGTGCAGTGGTGAGACCGCGGGAGAGCGCGCACCGAAAGTGTACATATCGGGCTGTATTGAGGTCCTGTTCGCGATCTCGGACAGCTTTACGGTCCTCGCCGCATGGACACGCTATCTCTAAAGAGATATAACGGTGTGTCTAACGAGACATGTCACGCCGAAGCGTTCCGACTCGAGGCCTCGATAGAAACAATGCGCCTGGGAGGCACGATTGACAGCCCATGAAGAACAGGCGGGCCGCAGATCCCCGCCATTTGTCATGCACGTCGTCGGCGATGTTGCCCCAAACGGCGAAGCCATCGGCCTGCAGATCGAGCGCAGCGAGCAGGGCCCGGTTGATTTGTGCGTGCGGACTCAAGACGTGAAATATCTCGTCAGCATGCTTCTGAACTTGGGCTGCGAGGCGCGGCGCCGACAGGCCCCCGCAGGGACCGACGCCCCGCCGACCGAAGCCATTCCGTTGCCGCTGGACGCGATCAACGTTGGCCAGAGCGATGACAACCAAACCTTTCTGCTGCTTGAAGTAGGAATCGCCTCGCTCATGTTTATGTTGTCGCCTGGATCTTTGCAACAGATTGGGCAAACCATCCTTCTCCTCAGCGCCAAAGCATCATCGACACCGTCGTGACGCGACCAAGGTCTTGTTCGAGCCGTCGGCTGGAAGTCGTCTTTCATCGGAGGTCGCGACATGAAACCCGACATCTGCTTGATTTGGATGCTGGCGATAATAGCTGCCGCGATCGCGCATCAAGCGGCCGCCGCGGCCGTGCCGCAGGTCGACCTCACCGAGTGGACGCCGCCCGGAAATGCGCTCGGTGGCGATCCGTTCAGCAAGCTATGTCGTTATGCACTAATGGTCGAGTCGGAGAGACTGAATGTTCGACGCCCAATGTGATGTCGCTGCGGTCGTGTACGGGGTGAAGGACAATCCTGATCGCCTGCTGCTTGACTTCACCGAAGATCTTCGTCGTTCGGGCGTCCGCACTGCCGGCCTCGTGCAGCTCGACAACTGGACCGATCAATCCGACGACCGTGCGGTACGCACCATCGTGCTTTCGACTCGCGAAGTCATTCCGGTGGCCCACGAGCGGAGCTTAGCTGCAACGGGATGCCGGCTCGACTGCGGAAAGCTGGCAAGCATCGCGAAAATGATCGAGGCTGCGATTCAAGAAGGAGCTGATCTTGTTGTGATCAATCGCTTCGGA
>JASHRR010001098.1 GCA_030037185.1 Xanthobacteraceae bacterium
GCTTAAGAATATATTATTTTGTTTCTCAGAAAGTGTTCTTTCAGGAAGCTTTGCGATCTCGAGGGATATTGCTGGAGATGCAAGAGTGCCCATAGTAGGCAGATGAGCCATGTGCAAGTATGGCGAATTTAGTCTAGTCTAGTCTAGTCTAGTCTAGTCTAGTCTAAGCTGCGCACCAGCGAGTGCAATAGCTTGACTGACAGCGGGTCGGCGGCTTTCCGCCAGGGATGGGACGAGACGGCAGCGGAATGTTGCCGGGATAGGCCGCTTCGAACTGAGCTGTCCGCAAATCCCGTCTGAATGCGTGCTAGCGATCCCAATGACTTCATGTTTGATGACATTCCCGCACTTCAGTATTTCGCGCAGGCGGACCTGCGAGAATGCGTTTCAATCCTTGCTTACGGCCAGTGTGCTTGAAAGAGTGGGAAATGGATGCAGTTGCGCCCTGGCCGGCCGCATCTGCGCGAGCATTTCGCGGCCCGACTGGACAGGCTGATGTTAAAGAGGAGACGGGGCGCTGCCGCTTATGCCCGCACCTGCATCGCGGAAAGCTTGCGGATGAGATGCGCGCCGGAAGTCTCCGGCGGATATTTCGCCGGGCTCTGGCGGTCGAGGTTTTCGATCAGGACATCGTAATTCGGTTGATGGAAGAAGGTCAGCGAATAGCGCGACACATTCCATTCGCCGTCGGGCGGATTGACCACCCGATGCATGGTCGAGACCCACCAGTCGTTGGTCCACTGCGCCATCAAGTCGCCGAGATTGACCACGAAGGTTCCCGGCACCACCGGCACGTCCTCCCATTCGATACCATTATGCACCTGAAGCCCGCGCACCGACGGATGCCCATAGACCAGCGTTAGGCTGCCGAAATCGGTGTGGGCGCCACCGCGCAATTGTCCCGGCTTGGGCGGTCTCGTCAGCGGGGGATAATGATAGGCGCTGCAATTGGTGAAATGCTTGTTGATCTTGTCATCGAAGAAAGTCTCGGGCAGGTCGAGGGCTAGCGCGAAAATCCGCATTAGCGTCGCCGCCAGCGCATCGAGCGCAAGATAATAGGTCGTGAACGCCTGCCGGAATCCGGGCGCCATATCCCCCGGTGGCCAGACGTTGTCGGCGAAGATCAGACCCGCGGCAGGATTGGTGAAGTAGGGATCGCTCTTGTCCTGCACGCGGTTGACGGTAAAGCTCTCGCGCAGATCCGGCGCCGCATCGGTGCCGAGCGAGCGTCCAAGCGCCTTGGTTTCGACGCCACTGTAGCCACGGAACACCTTTGGATCAGCCGGCCGGACCCGCGACTTGAGCTCGACGGGCAACGCGAAGAACTGCCGCGCGCAGCCAAGCGTATCGTCGATCACTTGCTGCGGCACGCCGTGCCCACACACCACTAGGAAGCCAATGGTCTCGCAGGCTTCGCGCACCTGCCGCGCCACGGCGTCCTTGTCCCGGCCGCTGATGAACGGCTCGAGGTCGATAACTGAAACGCTGCGGGACATGACTTGCCTCTCTTGAGATCGTGTGGGCAGGAGGCTCAGTTCGCCGCCACCGCATAGGTCTTGGCGGCCATCTGCCGGGTATGCTCGCCTGCGGTGCAGGGCGCGTAATGCGGCGCACGGTCGGCCGGGCGGCAGGTCGGGACGCATTCCACCCGATAGGATTCGTGCGGGCCGCAGAACGTCGCGACTGAATAGCGATCACGGCCGCTGACATTGTTCAGTACCCGGTGCAATGTCGACTGGTACAAGTCGTCGGTCCAACGCCGCATCATGTCGCCGAGATTGATGACGAAAGTGCCAGGAATCGGATTGGCGCGGATCCAGCCGCCAGCGGCATTGCGGACTTCAAGTCCGCCGCAATCGTCCTGCAACAAGACGGTGAGTGCGCCCCAGTCGGTATGAGCGCCGGCGCCGAGCTGATTGCGCGCCCCCGTGCCCTTTTGGGGCGGATAGTGCAGCAGCCGCACCGAGCAGCTGGCCGGTCTGAACCCATCGTCAAAATAATCCGCCCGCAGGTCGAGCGAACGGGCGACGCAGCGCACGAGGTGCAACGCGAGGCCGCCGATCGCCCGCCGGTAGGCGGTCATCTGCTCGCGGAAGCCCCGGAAATTGCCCGGCCATCGATTGTCGCCGTCCTCACCGTCGCCGATGAACGGCTGGCGATACATGTAACTCTCCTTGAGATCCGGGGAGGAGCCTTCGTCGAGCACCTGGCGCATGAACGGTTCATAGCCGAGGCGACGCGACGACGCGGAGAAGTCAAGCTTGAATTTGTCGTCCGCCGGCAGGGCGAAGAAACTTCTGACCCAGGCGAGCTGACCGTGCATCAAATCCTCGGGCACACCGTGGTTCCTTACATAGAAGAAGCCAGTCTCGCGGCACGCCTTGTGAACTTCCCACGCGACTGAGCTCAGACCTTTCGGGTCGCCGGACAGGCTCGGTGCAACATCGATGACAGGAACGTGATCGGCGGGCTTGGGGGGAGTGTAGATGATCATGGTGCTTTCACATATCGCTGTCATTGAGTCCGACCGCCCAGGGAAACAGCCGGCGCTCGATTTCCGATACAGACTGGAAGAGGATCGTGCCGATGAAGCCGAGAATGATCATTGCGCCGAAGGCAGTCGGCAGTTGGAAAAACGCGGTCGAGGTGTAGATCAGAAAACCCAGTCCCCGCTCGGCAGCGACGAATTCCGAGACGACGGCGCCGATCAGGGCGAGCGTCATCGACACTTTGAGGCCGCTGAAGATGTATGGCACGGCATTGGGCAGGCGGATGTCGAACAGACGGCGGCGCCAGGTCGCGTCCATCGACCGGCTCAGCTCGACCAACTCGATGGAGGTGGAGGAGAGGCCTGTCGCCGTCGCCACCACCATGGGAAACAGCGCAATCAGAGTGGTCATGGCGATACGGGCGGCCGCGCCCGTGCCGAACAGTATGGTCAGGATCGGCGCCAGCGCCACGACCGGAATCGACTGCTTCACTACCAGCAGCGGATAGATGGCGTTAGATAGCCGGGACGATGACGAGATCGCCGCAGCCAGCGGAAAGCTAATCAGGATGGCGCAGAAATAGCCGCCGACTACAGTGATCAAGGTCGCCTCGGCGTGGCCGAGCAGCGCCCAGCCGACATTGGCGGTGTCGTGAACGATACGGGTCGGTGCCGGCAGGATGAAGCTCGGCACATTGAAGATGCGGACCGCGGCCTCCCAGACCGACAACAGTACTGTGAACACGACCACGGCCGTGCAGGCCCGGCCTTTCAGCAGAGCTTTGGCGCGTGCGCGCCACGGTGGCCTAGGCGCGACGGCGGGAGTGCTGCTGAACCAAGTCGCGGACATGAGTCGTGAACTCCTGGAAAAGAGGATCGCGCATTACCTCGGCGCCGCGCGGACGCTGCAGGCCGATCGCGATCGCGTCGCAGATCGTGCCGGGACGCGACGACATCACACAGATCCGGTCGCTGAGCAGGACCGCCTCGGCGATGGAATGGGTGATCAGCACTACGGTCTTCGGCTTGGCGGCGCAGATATTCAGCAGTTCGACGCCGAGCTCGTCACGGGTCAACCCGTCGAGCGCCGAGAACGGCTCGTCGAGCAGCAGGATGTCGGGTTCGGTGACGAGAGCCCGGCATAGCGATAGGCGCTGTTGCATGCCGCCCGACAACTCGTTCGGACGCCGCGCGGCAAAGTCCAACAAACCCATCATGGCGAGCAGGTCGCGGGCTCGGCCGGTTTCCGCTGCGCCGACCGGCAGACTGCGATGCCGGAACGGAAACAGCACATTGTCGAGCACGTTGCACCACGGCAGCAGCGTTGGCTTCTGGAACGCCAGCGAGACGTTCCGCCGCGCCCGAGTGGCTGAGTCGCCCAGCACCGCGACGGTTCCGCGGGACGGCGCCATCAGCCCAGCCAGCAGCCGCAGCAGGGTCGACTTGCCACAGCCCGATTGGCCGATCACCGAGACGAATTCGTTACGCCGCACCGAAAGATTGACGTCGCGCAGCGCAAGGATACGAGTTGCGTCCTGATTGCGATAGGCGAAACTAGCGTCCTTCACCTCAAGTGCCGGACCCGAGGTTGCAAGCGCGTGCTGAACGGCGTGCATCGGTCGCGGCTCCTATCGGGGCAGCAAGCTCTGATCGACGAACTCGTTGGCGTCGCGATCGGGCTCGAAGTTCTGGGCGCGGCCGATCCAGGCATAAGTGTCCTTGAGCAGCTTCGGCTCGAAGGCACCGAACTCCTTTTCGGTGAGATCGCCGGTCCAGATCAACTGGTCATTGACGATCTTGATCGCCTCCGTACGTGCCGGCACCGGCTGCTGGTTGGGATTGGCGGCGTCGACATATTCCGCGGTCTTCTCGGGGTTGTCGCGCATGAAGATGTATGACTTTTTCATAGCCCGCAGAAACCGGCGGGTAAGATCCGGCTTGGTCTTGAGCTGCTCGTCGCTGGCGATCAGGATGCTGCTGTACATGTTCATGCCTTCGGCGACGAACGGCAGCACGACGATCTCGACGCCGGCCTCCTTGGCGGCATGTTCAAGCTGCGGCCGGTTGGTCAACCACAGCATGGCCGAATCCACGCGCTTGGTGATCAGCATTGCCGACAGAGCCGCCGGCTCGGTGTTCACCATCTTGATCGACTTGGCATTGATATTGGCGTCGGCCAGGATCAGCGGGAAGAATAGGTTCGAGGACGCGGTCGGCGCAGTGCCGAGGATGGTGCCGGGCAAATCCTTGAAGCTCTTGATGCCAGTGTCTTTGCGGGTAATGATGGCGTGCGGCGCGACGCTGTCGATCGCGAAGATCGCTTTCACAGGCACGCCCTTCGGCCGCATCATCATCACGTTGGAGATGTCGCAATAGGCGTAGGTCGCTGCCCGAGTGGCTATCTTGTTGAGAGAATCAGCCGCACCGGTCCCTCGGCGGATCTCGATATCAATGTCTTCGGCGTCGAAATAGCCAAGCGCCATCCCGGCATAGGGAGCCGATTTCTCCCCGCTCGCCAGCCAGTCGAGTTGCAGGATCACCTTGTCCTTGGCTTGTGCGACGGTTGAGGCGGCGAGGACCAAGCTCGCGCCCAGAACCGCAGCGGCGCCCAGCAGTCGGGGGACGGATCGGGAAAGGGTCAGCACCGGTCTCTCCTGTCCTGTCATCAAGGCAGAGGCGAGTGCAAGCTCATCAGCCTGCCAAGTCACCTGTCCTGGTGCAGCACTGGATTCCCGGGATCCATTGCCGGTTGGGTAACGGGCTTGCGGTCGATTCACCTGCTCAGCCGCCGATCACCCCAACGATGTAAGCACAACGGTTCCTAGCTCAGAAGCACTTTTTTTCGTCGTCTATGTTGCCTTTCGGGCAATTGGCAGCGCTGTCAGAATCGTCGACGACGCGGTCACGAAGCCGAAGCACTGCCGAACATTGTAGACAGTCGCTTCCGCACAGAATGAGGGTGAGGTGGTCGCCACGCAGTCCTCGAGGAGGATGCAGTCGTAGCCATGGAAATTCGCCTCTTGAAGCGTGCAGAGCACGCATTGATCCATGTTGACGCCGGCAAACAGAAGCGTAATGACGCCTAGATTGCGTAGGATGCTGTCGAGTGGAGTATCGCGAAAGCCGGACATGCGGTATTTTGCGACGTGGATGTCTTTGGGCTCGGCACGCAGTTCATCGACGATTTGCGCCGACCAGCTACCATGTTCCAGTACATGCGCCCCCGAGCCGGGCAGCGGATCGCCGAGGCCGACACCGTCGCCGGTCGGATTGTACACATGCAGCAATGCCGGGCTGAGATTGAGCCGGTCAGGCCGGTTGCCCCAGTTGAGCCAGATCACCGGCACGTCCGCCCGGCGCAGCGCCGGCAGAAGCCTGCGGAGCGGTTCGATCGGCGCCCGCGCGGGCGCGACATCGACGCCAATATAGGCAAGCCATCCGTCCGGATGGCAGAAGTCGTTCTGCATATCGACGACGACGATGGCGGTCCGAGCGAGATCGAACGTCAGAAGCTTGGGCCCGGCCTGGACCGTCAGCGGTCGCGACAGCATGGGATCGCGCACCAGATCGGCGGCTGTCGCCGAGACGCGCCATTGATTGGCGCGCACCGAACCGAGCGGCGACAGCGGGCCGGCCGGATCCGGCGATGGTGCAAGATGTTCTTTCAGCGGCACAGTCATGGGATCAGGCTCCGCTCAAGACACGCAAATCCTCGTCGTCCAATTGCACGAATTCGCCGGACCGGATCAGTTCCGCGAAACCTTCGTTCGGCGTCATCACGGTAAGGGTGTAGAGCTTGCTGTCGCCGGTGTTGCAGATGACGTGCTCGTTGCCGGGGCGCAGCAGCAGCGCGTCGCCCTTCTTGATCGACAAGGTGCGGCCGCCACAGCTTGCCGTACCTTCGCCGTGCAGCACATAGAAGAATTCATGCGCGGTGGCGTGCTCGTTGGGCGGCGTGGCGCCGCCCTTGGCAAAGATCTCGATCACGAAGACATTGTCGATCTGGTCCTTCTCGTGATCAAACAGGAGCGCGAAGTAGTTCGTGTCCTTCGGCGAGATGCGAAACGCCTTGGCTTTCGAAAGCTGCTCGAAAGAGAAGGTTTCCATGTCAGGATTTCCCATCATCTGAAAGCATGGCACCGCCGGGCGGGATCGCAAGCTGCGTGGCCTTCTGGTTTGATCTGTCGCACATCAGGCGAGCCGTCGGTCCCAACTGTCGGTGGGTAGTTCGAGGCGGAAACGCTCGTCAGCACGGCTGTCGGCCTCGAACCGGCCCGGATTGAGCAGGCCATAGGGATCGACGCTGCGCTTAAAGGCGATATCCCGTTCGCCGATCTCTTTCTTGCCGACTGAGCGGACGTTCGAGGTGTGGGAATTCGACACTACAGCGCCTGCGCTCTGCATCAGCCGCACGAGGTCGGCCATTTGCTCGGGACTTTCATAGCTGAAGTAGGGCGAACCGGTGCCGACCAGTTCGCCGCCGAGCCGCATCAATTCGAGCCGCAGCGGGCCATATTGCTTTACCCGCTCATAGACCTGTGTGACCAAGCCAACGAGATCGGGACCACGGAAGAAGCCTTCGAGCATGGTCCGCGTCGGATCAGTTTTGCGGATCTGATAGAGCGCATGGCCGAAAGCGAATTCGGTCAGCGGCGCGCCGTAAGGCCCCTGTCCTTGCAGCGCCTTCGAAGCAACGGTGCCGCCGCTTTCAGTGACGAACTGCTCGAACTCCTCCCAGCTCTGCTCGGAAATCAGGGTCGACACGATCGAATGGCCTTCAGGCACGATCGGAGCGAACTGGCGGATCAGTCGCGGCGTTGGCCATCCCTGCACCGAGGCGAGCTTTTTGATGATGCCGGTCGTGCTGGCGAGGCCGACGCCGAAGCCGACCGCCGCGATGTAGTCGGAAAAAGCGACGATCGCCTCGATCCACGGCCAAGCTGGTGCGAGCGGCATCTCGATCTCTGTGATGATGCCGGTTGCGCCATAGGTGTGGTGGATCAGTTGCGCGTCACGCCCGCGCAATTCGAGGATGCGCGGCTCTTCTTCCATGGTGATGATCTGGGCTGCGGCAACGTTGCCGCGGTCGCGCAGGGTGCCGTAAGTCACCGATCCGGGACCGCCCTGGCCGCCGGCGACATGGCCGGCGATGGTGGCGGCCTTGGTGGTGGTCGGGTGGAAACGCAGCTCGTGGCCGATCTCTTGCGCCGCGGCGTCAATGTCAGCGATGATTGTGCCTGCCTTGGCACGAACGACCCCCGGTTTGAGGGACACAATCCCGGCGAGTCCACTCATGTCGAGCACGATGCCGCCGCGCAGCGGCACGCTCTGGCCGTAATTGGCTGTGCCGCCGCCGCGTTCGGTGATCGGAATTCTGAGACGGACCGCCGCCCGCACCACTCTCAGCACATCGTCGATCGAGCCCGGCGAGATCAGCACGTCGGCCCATTTGTCCTTGAGCATCTGTCGCAACAGCGGACTGACCGCGTAGCGGTCACGACTCTTGGCCCGGATCCTCATCGGATCGGTGGTGCAGTCGATCCCGTCGAGTTCCTTAACGAGGTCGGCGATTGCGTACATGGCGGGCTCCGAAAGGGGGCTCTGACGGCGTCCTAGAGGGGGGCGGCGACGACCCCGTTCGATCGGGTGGTGGGCGAATCGTCGATCAGGGAGAGGAGTCGCTCGGCAGCGCGTTCGACGGCGACGCGGCCGCGCTCGGTATCGGCTCTGGCCGCATTGCTGCAGGCGCTGCAGATCCTGGGCCTGGCCGACCGACCATTGCCGCATCAAGGCACGTCGAGACCGGGAACGAGGCTGCCGACAGGCAGTATGGTCTTCGCAAACTCATGACGCGATCTGATCATGCGGCTGCGTTGCTTCGGAAGCATTTTTTTTCGCCGACCTCATTGCCTTTTGAGCAACAATAGCCGGAGATCACGTGCTCGACGCCGGGGAACGATCTACCAATGCTGCACGCTCGACTGCTGCTCTATCTTGATCACGTGGCGCGTACCGGCTCGATCCGTAAAGCGGCGGAGCAGACCCATGTCGCCGCTTCCGCGATCAGCCGGCAGATTCTCGCGCTGGAGAAGGCGCTCGGCACGCCCCTATTCCAGCGGTTGCCGCGCAAGCTGTTGCTGACGGCAGCCGGCGAGGTGCTGATCCGCCACGTCCGCGACACGCTCAAGGGCTTCAAGCAGGTCAAGACCAAGATCGAGGAACTCAAGGGTCTGCGTCACGGCGAGATCACCCTGGCGATCATGAGCGGCCTCGCAGCCAATCTCGTGCCGCGCGCGGTGGCCGCGTTCCGGCGGACCAACCCGCGTGTCAAGATAGCGCTGCGGCTGTTGCCGACCGGCGAGGAGATCATGACGGCGGTGGCGAGCGCCGAGGCCGACCTCGGGCTCGGCTTCGACTTCCCCACCGATCCGAACCTGCGGGTGCTGGGCGCTGCGACCGGCCGCCTCGGCGCAGTGATGGCACCCACGCACGCGCTGGCGCAGCGGACCTCGCTACGGCTCAGCGAATGCGTCGGCTATCCGCTGATCGTCGCCGACAAAAGCATGGCGATTCATCCACACCTGAGTGTCGCCTTCACCCGAGCCTCGCTCGACCCGCCACCGGCGATCGAGACCAACTCAATCGAGGTGATGCGCCACGCCGCGATGTCCGATCAATGCATCACCTTCCTGACGCCGTTCGACATCGAGTTCGAGCGGCAGATGGGCCGGCTCGTTTATGTGCCGATTCGCGAGCTGCAACGCGACACCCAGACGCTGATGCTGCTCGGCCATCATCGCGGCCCAAATCCGCTCGCCAGCGTATTCGCGGAGAGCGTGAAGACGATGATGAAGGACGTGATCTAGTGGTGATGACCGGCCGGTGTCCCTCGACGGAACTCCATTGAGTCGTAGTGGTTCTT
>JASHRR010001099.1 GCA_030037185.1 Xanthobacteraceae bacterium
GATTTCGGCGGTATCGGCCGTGTAATTGGTAATAAACGGCTCGCCCGCTTGCAGATGCTGGCGCATCGTCAGCGATTCCTTGATGCGTCCCAGTGCCGCGACGAGTTGGCTCAAGCCGTGCAATCCATCTGCTTGGTTCGGGTTGAGCGCGAGCGCCTGCTTGAATGCGTCCTCAGCCGCGAGCATGTGCCGCTGCACCATATTGGCGTAACCGAGGGCCACGAATGCCTCTGGGGATCTTGGATCGAGTGTGGTGGCGCGACGCGCAAGAGCGTCACTGCGCGGTATAGCTTGCGCGACGAGCTTGCGCTCTTCTTCGGGCATGCCGCCGCGCAGCGAGGGCGCAAACAGCGGCGTAAGCGCGTAAGCGTAGGCCAGCAGCGCGGCAGCGGGGGCAAAATCCGGGTCTCGATCCACGGCCCGCTCCAGGAACACCGCGGCGGCGGCCAGCGGCGCAGCCCCGCGCGGGCGCGCCGCCGCCTTGGCGCGCAAGAAATCCAGATAGGCTTCGAAATCGCTCGTGCGGCTGCGCACCAGCGCCTGACCGGGATTTGCCGGCGCTCTCAATGATGCAGCGATGCCGCGGGCAATCTCGTCCTCAAGGTCGAATATCCCGGAGCGCGGGACTTCGAGCTCCTTTGACCATAGTTGCGCGCCGTCGCGGACCTGCACTACCGATGCGCTCAGACGCACGCGATCGGCGATCAGCCGAGCCGAACCTTGTACGACGTGACTCACCTTCAGCGCCGCGCCGACCGCCTTGATGTTGGGGTTCGGCTGCTTGAATTGGAATGACGACGAGCGCGCCACAACGTCGATACCCTGCACACCGGCGAGTGCCAACGCGATCTCATCCGTCATCCCCTCGGCAAAGAAATCCTGCGTCGCGTCGCCAGAGGTGTTTTGCAGCGGAAGCACCGCCACGGTCGGGCGCCCCGATGCTGGTGTCTGCGCGGACGCGGGCGAAGGCGCCGCACCTAGCGCGAGCACGCACACCGCGCCAAGCTTCAGGTTAGCGCGAATCAATTTCGCCAGAATGCTGCTCATCCGCTCGTTCCCTCCGCTCGCTATGTCGCCGATGTCAATGATTCGCGAGCGCGTTTCAGGGCGGGCAAAGCCAAGCGTGCCCACCCGCAGCCGCACCCTGGTGGGCAGAGCGCGCCTTCGCTCACCCTACGCGCCTGTGCTTGCGATAGCGTCATAGTAGACCATAACTTGCATCGCAATACCACGATCGCAAGCCCGCGCGCGGCGCACGGCTGTCACATCCGTGGCATCGGCAACTCTGTTCGCGATAGAATGCTCTGCAGAGAACGCTCGCCGCCCACATCACTCCAAGATGGATCGCCGGCGTACCCGACAGCGAGACGCCGATCGGCGACGATTTCATTCTGCCGCGGTCTGGACCGGGGCCGGTCACGTTCGACAGGGCCATCCTTTTAATTGACAATCGCCAGCAAGCTCGGCAAGTCGTCCACCAACCGCCTCGCCGACCTCAGCAATCCGATCCTGCTGCCATGGGCGCGCGAGGAGCTCAGAAAGCTCAATGCGCGCGCCCTGACCGAACTGCAGCTGTGGACGCCCAAGGAGCGGTGCTGGCCGATCGGCGTTCCGGCTGGCTGCTCTATGCGGTCCGGCCGGTCCGTTTCCTCGGCAACCGAATCAGGTGGTACTGATTTGGGAAGAACATCATATGGTGCGCCATATCTATCTCACCGACAAGCATTCGCTGGACGTGAAGCCCTCGTGGTTCGGCGAATTCATCGGACACTGCGAGAACGGCGATACCCGTCGATACCGTTGGCCTGAACACACGGACCCCGCGTGGACAGCTACCAGACGCCGCACACCGACCAGCTTCATGTGCTCGAGCGCTATCGCATTGTCGGCGGCGGCGAGGCGATCGACGTGGTGGTGTATGTCGAGGACCCGGGCGCCTTCACGACGCCGTGGACCGCACTCCAGCACTACCGGCGCAACACTGACGCCCCGCTCGCCGAAGAGATCTGTGCGGAGAACAACGGCGATCCTTTCAATCAGAACATCATGCCAATCCCGACGGCCGACAAGCCGGATTTCTGAGCGACGCTCGCGGGCCTGATCGCTGACCCGCGCTGGTTAGCCGGGGGCCCGATCTTTTTCGAAGCACAGACCCGGCACGCTCGCAATTGGGACGGAAGCGCTTTGCTCCCGTTTTTGCGGGGACCGCGACGCGCGGTCCCGCAATCCGGCCTGCCTTAATATCCTGCTGCCTTGCGCATCGGGTGCGGTTCGGGCGCCGCCACGCCCTTCGGCAGCTCGAACATACCGCTCGGCAGCGTCTCGAAGAAGGCCAGCACCTCGGCGGTCTTCACCACGTCGGCGTACTTGGCGTTCATGTCGCACAGGTTGATGGCGTGGCTTGCCTGGGAGCGGTCGAAACAGCCTTCTTCGGCAAGCGTGATGCGGTAGTTGAGGCTGAACGCATCGATCACACTGGCGCGCACGCAGCCCGACGTGGTGGTGCCGGTGACGATAAGGCTGTCGCAGCGAAGCAGCGTCAGGTAGCTCGCGAGGTTGGTGCCGAAGAAGCCCGACGGCTTCTGCTTGTAGATCACGATATCGCGAGGACCGGGCGCGATCGCGGCCATGATCTCGTTGCCGTCCCGATTGGAGGTCACCGCCTTGGTGGCGGCGTCTTCGGCGGAGCGATTGTTCTTCCATGCCCAGCTTCCCGAATCCCACAGATCACCACGGCGCACGCCGGTGGTGTAGATGACCGGCAGGCCCTTTTCGCGGGCCTTGTCGATCAGGGCGCGGATAAAGGGAAGCGCCACCCAGGCGTCCTCGCCACAGGAATTGCGCCAGTTCTTGATCGATTCCAGGATCGGCTCCGGCTTGTCGCCGCAGAAGGCATAGTTGACGTCAATGATGAGCAGCCCCGGCCGATCGCCAAAGCCTTGGCGGGCCCCGTAACCCGAGGCCGCAAACACTGCTTTGTCACGTTCGGTGAGGAATTGATTCCAGATTGGTTGGGTCATGGACGGCGTGCTCCACTAGGCCGGACGACAGTCGTCGGATTTCAGAAGCTTAGGGCGGGTCTTAGCAAAATGGAACCGGCCATCCTGCGCTCGCGCTTGGTGTTTCAACGTGAAGGCAGAGCCCCATACGGCCCACTGTCGCGGTGCCGGTCTCTCCCGCCTTCGCGTGGCTTTTTGTCCGGCCAATGGCGCCTCTCCTGCCGAGAATCAGGGATGGGCGGGCCGGGCGATGACGGGAGGAAATAAATTTCACCGGACCGGCCTGCGCTCGGAACTGCCCTCGCCAGAGGTCCGTTGGCTTAGAGAACTATTTCGAACAAAAAAGGAGAACCAAATGAAAGTCAGCGAACTCATGACACGAGATGTCTATCTTGCGAGTCCGGGGCAATCGCTGCGCGAGGTTGCGGCCGAGATGGAGAAGCACGATGTTGGCGTGCTGCCGGTCGGCGACAACGATCGTTTGGTCGGAATGATCACGGACCGGGATATCGCAATCAGAGGAATCTCTCATGGGCTCGGTCCCGACGCCTCTGTACGTGAGGTGATGAGCGCCGAAGTGAAATACTGCTTTGAGGACGACGCCATCGACGATCTTGCCCAGAACATGGCCTCCGAGCAAATCAGGCGGCTGCCTGTGCTCAACCGCAAGAAGCGCCTTGTCGGCATCATTTCGCTCGGGGATTTGGCAACCTCCCGGGATGGCCAGACGACGGGAGTAGCGCTGTCCGGCATCTGCCAGCAAGGTGGCCACCACTGTCAGAGCAGCACCTGGCAGTGACGCGGGATTGGTACGCCAGCCTTCCAGAACCAGCCTCAACGGGTTCGCCCCAAAACCAGAGTCGCCCGGGGCTCACCACGGCCAGGGCTCACCAAGGTTGAGATCAAGCAGAAAGGTGACTGATATGCCTCAGTGCGATGTGTGCGGAAACGACTATGACAAGACGATCGTCGTCACGCAGGGTGCCCGGAGCATGACATTCGACAGTTTCGAATGCGCCATTGAAGCGATGGCGCCGCGATGCGCGCATTGCGGCTGCCGCATTGTCGGCCATGGGGTTGAGACGAAGGACCAGACCTTTTGCTGCGCCCACTGCGCCAGACAGTTCGGCGTTTCAAACGTGAAGGACCGAGCAGCCTAAGTCGATTCGATTGCTAGCCGAGAAGAGCTAAAGGAAAGCCGCACGCGCGGGCGCAGCGTGGCCTAGCGCTCTCGCGCCGCGGGGATTGGTGTTCGTGCTGCAGTGCGGTTGGACGGCGCCGCCGAGGTCGATTTTGGCGGGCTTGCCTGACAACCGGTGATTGCGGCGCGGGCGCCTCATCTCATCCCCCATTTCATCAAAGCGATATGGGCGCCGACAACGCGCTCTGGCCGGCCTGCAAGTCCCCCCACGGTAAAATCCAGTCGTTTCGAAACCGCTTTGAGGGGTTCGATTGCGACGTTGTGTCTTTGCGCCTACATTCATGCGTGAACAAGCGACGAGGAGGAATTGCGATGTTGTCACGGCGCGCGCTGATGATGGCGGGTGGCAGTTTTGCACTGGCCGTCGGCCCGGCGGAGGCAGCGGCAGTGATGACCGACGACGGATTCTTTCGCGAGGATTGGTTCCTTGACAGCTTTCTTGAGCTTGCGGACGATCTTAAGAGCACGGCCGCGGCCGGCAAGCTGCTTGCCGTGATGTGGGAGCAAGCGGGTTGTCCCTATTGCCGGGACACCCATCTCGTCAACTTCGCCCAGCAGAGCGTCGCCAACTACATTCGCGATCACTTCGAGATGATCGGACTCGATCTCCACGGCTCTCGCGTGGTCACCGATTTCGATGGCGAAAAGCTTGGCGAAAGGCAACTGGCGGCCAAGTACGGGGTGCGCGGCACGCCGACCATCCAGTTTTTCCCTGATGTCGACGATCTCGGCCGCAAGCCGCCGCGGGAACGCGAGGTCAACCGTATCCTGGGCTATCTGGCGCCCGCGGATTTCCTTCGCATGTTCGCGTTCGTAGCCGAGCGCGCCTATGAGCGTGGATCGCTGCGCGACTATCTGCGCCGGCACCCCTCCGTACCCTCCCCGGGCCGGGAAGGATAGGGTGCTTGCGCGACCTTGCCGGAAAGGTGTCGATGAAAAGCTGGTGTTGTGTCGTCGGCTTGGCGGTCGTGTTGGTTTGGCTACCCGCCGGCCAGGCGGCGTCCGGGCTGCCTCCCTTCAACGTCGTTATCAAGGACGGCGTGGCTGCTATACCGGCGCCGCTGACCGATACGCCCGGCGATCCGAAAGAAGGCGCGAAGGTCGTGGTCGAGCGTCGCCTGGGCAATTGCCTGTCGTGCCATGAAATCGACGTGCTCCGCGGGGAGGAATTTCATGGCGATGTTGGGCCCCCGCTCAACGGTGTTGCCGGACGCTGGGACACCGCGACCCTGCGGATGATTGTCGTCAACCCCAAGAAGGTATTCGGTGAGGACACCGTCATGCCGGCGTTTTATCGGGTCGACGGGCTCAACCGGGTGCGGCCCGAATTCGTCGGGAAGCCGATCTTGACCGCCCAGCAGGTCGAAGACGTAGTGACGTTTCTGACAACGCTGAGATGAGCGAGACGATCTCATGCCGCGAAGATTGAACCGCCGTGAGGCCCTTGCCGGCGGCGTTGGAGCGTTTGCTGCAGGCTTGGGATCGGCAGCCGGTCCGGCCCGCGCGTTGAATGACTATGCTGAACAGATCGCGAAATTCACGGGCGGCAAGATGCCGGTCGTGGGCAGGGTCAAACTTGAACTCCCGGAACTCGCTGAAAACGGCAACACGGTGCCGCTGTCGGTCGCGGTAGACGGTGCGAGCGGCGAGGGCGTATACGTACAGGAGATCCTCGTCGTCGCGCCTGCGAATCCAAACGCGCGCGTGATCCGGTTCCGATTCTCGTCGATGAGTATAGCAGAGGCGTCAACGCGGGTCCGGCTCGCCGAAACGCAGGACGTGATCGCGGTCGCCAGGCTGAGCGACGGGACATTCTTTTCGGCGTCAAGGCAGATCAAGGTGACGATCGGCGGCTGCGGCGGCTGAGGCATGATCGCAAACAGAATTCGGAAAGAGCGCTATGGCAGAGGCCAAACCCCGCATCCGGGTTGACAAAAAGCTGGTTCGCAGAGGCGAAATCGTTGACGTGAAAACGCTGATTTCTCACGTCATGGAGACAGGACTTCGCAAGGACGCCAGCGGCAAACTGATCCCGCGTATGATCATCAACACGTTCAACTGCGAGTTCAATGGCGAATTCGTTTTCGGCTGCGATCTTGAGAGCGCGGTTTCGGCCAACCCGTATTTCGAGTTCAAGTTCAAGCCGATGGAATCTGGCACGCTCAAGTTCACCTGGATCGATGACGATGGCCTGCGGATTGAGGCGACCGAGACGATCACAGTGGTCTGACTCATCGTTGAGTCCGCGTTTTGCGCTGTGCGCAATCGTGCTGCTGGCGATCGCCGCCGGCGCGATGGGTATCGCTGCGGCGCAGAACAGCCCCGAGCGTCCCCATTGGCAGGGGCACGGCATCAAGCCCCCGGACAAGGATTTTGCCCTGTCGGAAATCGTGTCGGGATACTGGTTCCGCACCAAGGAGACCCAGGCGATCCAGGACGACGATTTCAAAAATCCAGGTTTTTTCGCGGTCGAGCAGGGCGAACAGTTGTGGTCGAAACCAGATGGGGCGTCCGGCAAATCGTGCGCGAGCTGCCACCAGGACGCGGCCACCAGCATGAAGGGCGTCGGCGCCGTGATGCCGAAATGGAGCGAGGCGCTGCACAAGCCCATCAATCTGGAGCAACAGATCAACGTCTGCCGCAGCCAGCGGATGCAGGCTGAGCCCTGGAAATTCGGCTCGGCGGAATTGACCGCAATGACCACCTATGTGCGTTTCCAGTCCCGCGGCATGCCGGTGAGCCCGCGTGTTGACGGACCGATGACGCCCTGGTTCGAGAAAGGAAAACAGCTCTATCACGCGCGCAATGGCCAACTCGATCTTGCCTGCGCGAGCTGCCATGAAAAGAACTACGGCAGGAATCTGCGCGCCGATTTTCTGAGCCAGGGACAATCGAACGGCTTCCCGGTCTATCGCCTGCGCGACCAGCGCCTGGTGCCGCTCCACGAACGGATGGAGGGCTGCATGTTCGACGTGCGCGCGGTTCCCTACGCTGCATTGTCGGATGAATTCCTCGCCCTCGAACTCTACGTTGCGTGGCGCGGCACAGGACTTCGGGTAGAGACGCCAGCGGTGCGGAATTGAAACATGAGCTTTCAGGGCGAGTTCGCAGGGACTGTAGCACGGATTGAGCGAAGCGAAATCCGTGACTGGCCTGTCGGTGCGGCAACGCCACTGCCGGGTTTCGGTGACGCTCAGCCCCGGCTACGATCCTCACGGTTGGTCATCTCGTCGTGACGACGCGGCGCGAGTTTCTTGAAATGGCTGCCGCTACGGCGGCGATCGTGCTCGGTGGCTGGCCGCGCGCCTTTGCTCAACAGCAGTTGCGTCAGGCTGACCTGTTGGGCTTCGATTCGATCGGCAACGTCACGCTCCTCCACATCGCCGACCTTCATGCTCAGCTGGTGCCGGTCTATTTGCGCGAAGCGTCGGTCGATATCGGGGTCGGCGAGGCGAACGGCGAGGTGCCGCATTTGACCGGCGCGGCGCTGCTCGAGCGTTACGGCATCGGCCGGGCGTCGCCCGAAGCTTACGCGCTGTCCCCCGACGATTTCACCGCGCTCGCGAGGGCCTACGGGCGCGTGGGCGGGCTCGATCGCATCGCAACAGTGCTTGACGCGATCCGGGCGGAGCGCGGCGACAAAGTCGTTTTCTTAGATGGCGGCGATACCTGGCAGAACAGCTACACGTCGCTCGTGACCAATGGTCAAGACATGGTCGACTGCATGGCGATGCTTCGGCCCGACGCCATGGTGGGCCATTGGGAGTTCACACTCGGCGCCGATCGGATCAAGGAACTGACGCAGTCGCTCACCTTCCCATTCCTCGGACTCAACGTGCGCGATAGCGAATGGAACGAGCCGGTTTTCCCCGCCAGCACCATGCTGGAGCGCGGCGGCATCAGGATCGCCGTGCTAGGGCAAGCCTATCCCTACACGCCGATCGCCAACCCGCGCTGGCTGATCCCCAACTGGTCGTTCGGCATCCGCGAAGGCGAGGTGCGGACCCAGGTCGAGAAGGCGCGCGCCGCCGGCGCCGATCTGGTGGTGCTGCTCTCTCACAACGGCTTTGACGTCGACCGCAAGCTCGCCGGCCGCGTTCCCGGCATCGATGCGATACTCACGGCCCATACCCACGATGCGCTGCCCGCCGTCGTGAAGGTCGGCCGGACGCTGCTTGTCGCCTCGGGCAGCCACGGCAAGTTCCTGTCGCGACTCGATCTCGACGTACGTGGCGGAGAGGTTAAGGATTATCGCTACAGGCTCATTCCGATCTTCGCTGACGCGATTGCGCCGCATCCGGCAGTCGCGGCAAAGATCGCCGCCATCCGGGCGCCGCATCTCGCCACCCTGGGCCAAGTTATCGGCCACGCGGGCACGCTGCTTTATCGGCGCGGCAATTTCAACGGCACACTCGACGACGTCATCTGCGAGGCGCTGTTGGCTGGGCGCGATGCCGAAATTGCGCTGTCGCCCGGCGTGCGCTGGGGTCCCTCGCTGTTGCCCGGCCAGGCGATCATGCGTGAGGATATCTACAACGCCACCGCCATCACCTACCCGGCGACCTACCGCGTCACCATGTCGGGCGCTCAGCTGAAGGAGACTCTCGAAGACGTCGCCGACAACCTGTTCAATCCTGATCCCTATTATCGGCAAGGCGGCGATATGGTGAGAGTTGGCGGCATTGCCTACGCGATCGACGTCACCCAGCCGATGGGGCGCCGCATTTCCCAGTTGCGCTTGCAGCGCACCGGAGCAGCGATTGATCCCGGCCACGACTATGTGGTGGCCGGCTGGGGCAGTGTAAATGAGAACACCCAGGGGCTCGCGATCTGGGATGTGGTCGAGCATTATATCGTCGCACGCAAAGTGGTTACACCAGGGGCGAGCGGACAGGTCACGGTAGCTGGCGGTTGAGAGCGCGTTGGCGTTGAGATCGAATGACCGCGTTGCCATGCCGGCGCCCTGCTGGCGGGTCCGAGGCCGGCGATGACACTGAATAACTGGTTTCAATGGGCCGGAATACGTTTCCGATATTTATGGCGCGCGCAAAGTATGCGTCGTCCCATCAGCGGTCGAAGAATTCGTGTTGACGCATAAACTGAAAGTAACCCATCCCCCACCTGAGGGCATCTGAAGGCGGGAACTTTTGGCCCAGCCTCTGGGCGGTGGGTTACCGCCTATCCGGGGCTTGTGTGAAGTCGTGCCTTCGAGAGATTCCGAACTGAGCAAGCATTCGGACGTCGGCCTTGAACGTGTGTGCAGCGTAGCTTGGGGCCGTAGTCGCGAGCCGCGAATAGATCTTTGCGAAGTTCGGACGGCACTGCGTCTATTGCGGGCGCGGTCGATGTTCCCCGCAACCTTGACCACATCATCCCCCGGTCAGCAATCTTGTTGCGGCGTGCATCCCCCGCAACACCGAGAAAGACGCGCGACCGATCGAAGACTTCCTCGCCCACGATCCAAAACGCCACGCCGTTATCAAGGCGCAGGGCGCCGCTGCAGGACGCCGCCGCCGTCAACGCCCTGGGCCTTGCGTGTACTGCCGGACAAAGCTAACCAAGCGCGGATTCCCGCGTCGATACCTGTATGTGCACCAAGCGTGCACGGGTTCCAGACGGCGACACCGTGTGGGCAGAGGTGCCCAGGGGTGCCCGCAAAGGTGTGCATGTCGGTCGCGTGCGGTTGCAAAGAAGTTTTTTTCACCGGGCCTACCCGACCTGCAGCGGATGAAACTTCACGATCAACGACGTTGGTTGGCAATACTGCCGCCTAACCCAACGAGGTGATGGGTATGAATACAACAGAACCGGCCTGCGGCCGGTGCGCTCTGAGCCCCCGGCCTAAAGACCCGGGCACGTCGCGCAATTTGATCGCGGGCATTGCCTGTGCCCTGTCGATGCTCTGCAGCAGTTTTGCTGCTGCGCAGGAATGGCCAACAAAGCCAATCACTTTGGTGGTTCCGTTTGCGGCCGGCGGCACGACCGATCTGGTTGGCCGGCCGCTGGCGCAGAGCCTCGCGGCACGCCTCGGCCAATCCGTCATTGTCGATAATCGCGCGGGCGCCGGCGGCACGATCGGTGCGGGAATGGCGGCCAAGGCGCCCCCCGACGGCTACACCATGTTTCTCGCCACCACCGCGCACACGATCGCGCCTGGCATCTACAAAAATCTGTCCTATGACTTCGCGAAGGATTTCGATCCGATCACCGTGGTCGGGAAGGTTCCCAATGTCCTCATCGTCAATCCGGCGGTGCCGGCCAAGACGCCCGGCGAGCTGATTTCCTACGTCAGAGACAATCCCGGCAAGGTCAACTTCGGTTCGGCCGGAGCAGGCAGCGTCGAGCACCTGTCGGGCGAACTCTTCCGCGCTATGGCAGGAGTCGACATCGTGCACGTCCCCTATAAGGGCGGCGCTCCGATGATGACGGACCTGATCGCCGGTCATATCCAGATGGCGATCGAAACCAGCGGCTCGGCGCTACAACACATCAAGGCGGGGGCGGTGCGGGCGCTGGCGGTGAGCACGCGCGAGCCGTCGCCGTTCTTCCCCGGGCTGCCGACCCTGGATGACGCCGGGCTGAGAGGTTACGACGTGGCCACCTGGTACGGGCTCCTCGTGCCAAAAATGACGCCCGCGGCGATCCGCACCAAGCTTTACCAGACCGTGAGCGAAATCCTTAAAACGCCCGACATGGTCGCGCGTCTTGCCGATCTCGGCGCCGTTGCGGGCGGCGAGCGGCCGGAGCAATTCGCCGCCTTTATTCGGGCGGAAATTGCCAAGTGGACCAAGGTGACCAGGGACGCCGGCATCACAGTCGAGTGAGGAAGCATAGCCGCCGCGGCAAGGCCGCCGCGGCCGAAGCGCGATGATGAGACTGCGCGCGCTCAAGCAGGGGACCGCGAAGGCAGGAACGCGCAGCCGCGACCGATTGGGCGCACTCGCAATGCTCACCGAGGCATACGATCTCCGTTAGTCGTCTGGTCGTATGACTAGCCGAGCAGAACACGTTTCCCCTGTTGGGATCCATCAGGCTCTTCACCAAGTCAGTCAATCCGCACGTCAAACGCCGCGCGTTCGTTGTCGCAATCGCGAAGCTGCGGATAACCGCTGCGAAATGCGAACTGCACCCATCCCGCCTTCGGGCTGCGGCCGCAAAAAAACTCCAAGCTCAGTGAATGGATCGGACAGCCAAATTTGTCGCCGTCAACGTTCCACCGGCAAGGGCTTAGGTGCGGGATTGGGGGTCGGGGTGGCGGCGGGTGCCGGTCGCGGCGGAGGCTCTATATTCTTGTAAAAGACGTACTGTTCAACGGCCTGCAGTTTGGTGATCTCGCGCGTCGTCTGCTCTTGAGCGGCAGCGAGTTGGTCAACCTTTTTGCTCATCTTGGCAAGATCAAACGAGATCGTTTTCATCTCCTGCGGATCGATAAGATCTGTGGGCGGCACAATCGCCGTGGGGGCGGTCTGGGCGATTGCAGCCGGCGGTGCTACAAAGGCCAGCCGCGGGAAGGCGTCCGCGATCATTTGTCTTGCCGCGTTGCCATAGGACTGCCAAGCCAAGGCGCTGGCAATGCCGGCACCAAACGTTATCAGATAGCCGGTGAAACCCTGCGAAGCGGGCTTTCGGCGCGTCGGTCGTGCGGGAGGTGGCTCAACGGGCCAATCGTCGGAGAACTCAGACCGCATGGGGCTCATGGCACCTCCTCTCGTTCGGTTCGATTTGACCGTCATCGCAGTCGATCCGATCGCCATTGCCGTCGCGTTCATACGTGGCCCACGGGCAAATCCAAATTTCGACCAAAGTTCAGGTGATCCTTGAAAAAAGCGCCTGGCGTGTACCGTGGCAGAAAGAAATCGAAAATCTTTGTTACGTGACAAACGCCCAATTAACCCAGCATATAGAGACCGCGGGCTCGACCCCGGCGCCTTTGACGGCATTGGGGCAAGAAGCGCCGGGGCGCGCGCGGCCACAGGGACGGACATGGCCGCGCGCTGTTCGGATGCGAAATGAGGCTACCGGCCGGGACTGTCGCCTACGGTGTCGGGCTCGCCCCCGTACCGCCGTAAGTCATCAAGGCTCTCGGAGAGACGATCAAGCTCCGCTGGATCAGGACGGTCGGAGTTGCGCGTCACGACGGTTGTGACCGCACTGTCAGTGTCAGTCATGGCATCCACTCCATGATTGAGATTTCTCACCCCCCGGTTTGCGATAGAAAACCCGAACCGCGAAATAAAAGCGGCGGCGCGAAGGCCGTTCATTGACGGTTTTCGGCAAGTTCTAAGTCATCAGCCGCGAACTGACCGACTCCCGCGCTTGCCATGATTGACCGATCCGGCAATCGCCGGCACGCTAAAGCGGTACGCCGCAAGCAACCGTTGCGTCGCGCTGTTGCCGTCTCGGTTCGCGAGCAAGCACACGGCGTTGCTCGGCCATCAGTGTCATGTTCGCTCCCCCCTCGCGCTCCGGGCGGGACGGGCCTGCGAGAGGTGTGAGCGGGAATTGTCGTCGGCCCTCGAGCCCATCGAAGGCGAGGCAGCTTTGCCCGGGCGCCTACCCTTCGGGCCGCGGAGCATCTCCTGCCATTTTCCGTGCCTCGCACTGTGCGAAGCGATTGCGTTGTGGGATTGCGACATGCGCTCGCGCGCCCGCGCCGCCTTAACAGAATGCGCCGCAAATCCCCGGACTTTAATTCTAGCTCGGTACCTCAATCACCCTGCCGAGCGCCTTATAGCGACGAGCGCCGCCTGCGGGTAGAGGGACGCCCCACGCCCCCTGCTTTGCTTGATATCATAAGTTGGCCTCCACTGCCTGATCAGCTTTGCCATTTTGGACGCTCTCGCGATGCCGATCATTGGGGAGGCCGTGTGTACGCAGGTGGCGCGGAAAGCGTACTCTGTGTTGTTCCGAGCATCTCTTTACCTGGCGTCGGTTCACTTCGATGCTCCCTTGTAACGGGTCGATGGTCGCTTCCCCTTGGTCGCGCGGCGGCGTACCAACACAGCGTGCCCTCGTGACCGGGCGCTTTCAAGGTCCAGGACGGCCATCCTCCCGGGTGGTTCTGTAGGACGGCAGAAGCGGACGGAAAGCAGGAAACATCATGCCTGCTCGCCGCAGACAACTCCTTGCCTCTTTCTAGCGGTTTCGCGTCGGTCGGCTTTATGTCGAAACGCTCCGTGGCCTGCAGTGATGCCCCGTCGGCTCGACGCCCGGCTGTGATGTGAGCGGCATCAGCCGCGGGAGCCTCAGCGGTACCGCTGGCAGACTCATCGGTGCTGCGCGTCAGCTCCTGACTGGTGGCGATTTGGTCGATGCTTCGCGTTATCTCCTCCTGACTGGCAGCGATCCGCTCGATGCTTTGCCGCATCGCGTCGAGGTCGCGCACGACCTCCTCGAGCTGCTGCTGATCGCGAAAAGGGGCGGCTGACGCAGTTGGCGCAACCATCTCGGAAGTTTTCTGCGCAGTTGTTGCGCCCCGCGGGGCCAGCCAGCCAAGCTGCGGATACGAGCTTGCGATCTTCTGTCTCGCCGCGTCGCCATAGGACCAACAAGCCAAAGCGACCGCTGCACCAGCGCAAAACGTGACTGCGAAACGGCGGAGGGCGGCCCGTTTGCGGAATGACGGCTGTCCGTTCGGCAACCGTTCATTTTCGAGGATGGTCGGGCGAATAGGCGACGGCTCGTCTGACGGGTCAACGGGCAACAAGCCCGCGTAGCGAGCAGAGCCCCTCATCGTAGTCATCTTGGTTTCCCCATACGGGGTTCTCGGTCGAACTGGTCCGGCACACCTGTTGGTCGGATTTTCGACATATTGGGCATTGTTGCGCAAGGGATCAAGCGCTGTATCCAGACTGCAACAATATTCGTTGCCCATCGCCCGATCCCTGTCCCCGGGCGCGACGCCGTTACCACAACTTTTTCGCACATCACGCCCGCCTCGTAGATGGCGCAGAGTGGGACGCGCCCGGGCTTTCGGCGTGCGCCGCGACCGGGACACCTCTCAAATAATCGGGCAACATCGTCCACAGGGCTTCGCGGGCGACGCCTCCGCACGCTGTGCGTTGAGAGCGTCCTGGTTCTTGCGCTGTGCTGACGCCAAGCCCGCTGCGCTCGCGGTGCTTCCAGCACCAGGCCAAGGCAATCTCCGACGCACGAAGGCGCCGGCCGCTGCCAGGCGTCGAGGCGTCAAGCCAGGCGGTTGTCGTGCGGGCGCCGCCGCGAACGCTCGCCAAGCCGGCACCGCTGCCCGTGCAGATTGCCCGGATCATAGCCCGCAATGTCACAGCCGCGGCTCGATGGCGCGCCGCGATGTTAGAAACGCGCGCGGCGCGATCGAAAGGTCGTGCGTGCCGGCCAATCTCTCGAAGGCCACCCGCACTGAAAAGACCGGGCGGGGCTCATGCGGCACAGTATGGGGGAAAAAATAATCTAACAAAATCAAGTAGCTCTACCTATACGCCGGCGACAATTCATAACAAAAATCGGGGAAATCAACCTATCTATACCCCGGCTGAAATTGCTAGCAAAATCCTGGCAAGCTCGACCTTCGCGCGCGGTTGCTGGTTCCTGCTCCACGCTCTATCGGCCCACGCTTGCAGACCCAGCGTCCGCGCAGAAAGGAGTGTTTGCCCCGCTATGCTTATCATCAATAATGACGACGTCGCCAAGTTGCTGACGATCGAGGCGACCATGGAGGCGCTCGAGAAATCGTACCGCAACCTCGCCGCCGGTGAGGCGACCTGCCGGCCGCGCATCGACATCCGGATTCCGACCAGTGATCCTGCAAAGAGTTACCAGTTCGGCTCGATGGAGGGAGGCTCCACCGATGGGTATTTCGCCGTTCGGATGAAGTCCGACGTGATCTATGAGACGACCTATAACGGCGCCATCACGCAGGAAAAGTATTGCACGCGCCCCGGCTTGTTCTGTGGGCTGATCTTGCTGACGTCGATAGAGACCGGCGAGCCGCTCGCCTTTATCAATGACGGCGTGCTCCAGCACATGCGCGTCGCCGCCGACGCCGGTATCGGCGTCAAGCACCTGGCGAGAAAGGACGCAGAGGTCGTGGGCATGCTGGGTTCGGGGGGCATGGCCAGGTCCCATATGCAGGCGTTCATCGCAGTGAGAGGCATCAAGAAGCTGCAAGTCTACAGCCCGACCAAGGAGAACCGAGAGGCTTTCGGATGCGAGATGGCGACGAAGTACCACATCGAGGTTGAGCCTTGCGATCGCCCGCAGGACATCTACAAGGGCGCCCATATCGTTGCGGCGCTGACGGATTCAGCAGTGCCGGTACTCGACGGGACTCTGCTCGAACCTGGCGCTCACATCGTCAACGTCGGCGGCAGCGGCAAACTCGATGCCGAGAGCTTGCACCGGATTGACGTCTATTTGCGGTTCGGCGACGCGCCGGCCCCGGTCGGTCACCCGGAATGGGCGATTGACGATCAATTCCTAGGCTGGGAGGCACGGCCCCGTTCGCGCAAGCACGGCGACGGCCGGTCGCGGGGGCGCGCACACGGCATAGCGCTACCTGACAAGCGCGTGACACTTGGCGATATCGTCAGCGGAAAAACCGCCGGACGCACGTCCGAGGAGCAGATTACATGGTCCGAGAGGGGTAATTTGCAAGGAGCCCAATTTTACGCCGTTGCTGCCACTGTCTACGAGTTGGCCAAGGCCGCGAAGCTTGGATATGAGATACCAACGCAATTGTTTCTGCAGGACATTCGCGACTGAGCCGGCCGTGGACGCGCGATGACGCTCGCACCGGCGGACTTTAATCTGCGCCGCGGTTTGCCCCTGTTGAGCCTCCCTCGCGGTCTTGGTAATTTGCCTTCATCTCTGCTCTGGAGGAGGAGGCCGCCGTGAGAGAGTTTGGATTCGTCATTTCACTATCTGCGGTACTCGCGCTTACGCCGTCGGTGTCGCACGCGCAGAGCGGTGACACGCTTGCGAAGGCTTTACATGTTTACGACAGCTACCGCGTCGTGCCCAACATCACCTATCTCACTGCCAACAACTGGGACGCGAAGCTCGACGTGTATCAGTCGCGAGACGCTACGACGCCCAATCCGACGCTTATCTACTTCCACGGCGGGGGGTGGGTCGCAGGAAGCAAAGAGGCCTCCTCGCTGACGTTCCTTCCCTTCCTCGATATGGGCTGGAATGTCGTCAACGTCGAGTATCGGCTGGCAAAGATCTCTTTGGCCCCTGCGGCGGTCCAGGACGGGCTTTGCGCTCTGCGTTGGGTTTACCGCAACGGCAAACAGTACAATGTCGACACCAACCGTCTGGTGCTGATGGGCAACTCGGCCGGCGGACACCTTGCGCTGACCACAGGAATGATTCCGGCGAGCGCAAGCCTCGACAGCCTCTGTCCGGGCAATGAGGAGCTGAAGGTTGCGGCGATTATTAACTGGTACGGCATCACCGATGTCAATGAACTTCTGGCCGGCCCGAATGTAAGGAACTACGCGGTCGGGTGGCTCGGCGGCATGTCGAATCGCGAGGAAATCGCCAAGCGGGTTTCTCCTCTGACGTATGTTCGAGCAGGATTGCCTCCCATTATTTCGATTCAGGGAGACGCAGATCCCACCGTTCCTTATTCGCAGAATGTCCGCTTGCACCAGGCACTGGACAGAGCCGGGGTTCGCAATCAGTTCGTAACAATCCCGGGCGGCAAGCACGGCGGATTTTCCGACGCAGAAATGGCCAAGGCCTATGCAGAAATTCGCGGCTTTCTCGACAAGCTGAATATCATCCGGCAGACCACGAACTGAAGACGACCTCACAGCCCCGCATACCACTGATAACCGCGGTCCTCCCAGAAGCCGCCCTTGCCGCCGCCGATCTGGGAGAGCCGATCGACCACCTGGATGCGATTGACGTATTTGGCGTGCTTGTAGCCGATCTGACGCTCCACCCGCAGCCGCAGCGGCGCGCCGTGGGCGACGGGGAGCGGCTTGCCGTTCATCCCGTAAGCGAGAATGGTTTGCGGGTGCATTGCGTCGAACAGGTCGATGCTCTCATAATAGAAGCCGCTGTGGTCCGCGGTGCGCACCATCTCGTCCATGCAGTGAAACACGAGGTAACGAGCGTCCTGCATCACCTCGGCCGTCTCAAGCAGATGGCCAATCGGCACGCCCGTCCATTGGCCTATCGCCGACCACCCTTCGTCGCAATTGTGCATGGTGATCTGGGTGCGCGACGGCATGGCCCTGACTTCGTCGAGCGAAAGCAACAGGGGCCTTTTCACCATGCCGTCGACAGCCAGGCGGAAGTCCGCGAAGTTCGAAATCATGTGCTGGAAATAAGCGGTGCCGTTCGGCCGCTCGGTGCCGTTTGGCGGAAATTCCGGCGAGATGTCGGCCTCGGTGAATTCCCGCACCAGCGGCTGTCCCGCCAGCAGCAGGCGCTGCGCGTGGAGCGACATGAACTGGCCGAAATCGAGGATTGGGCGCAGCGACCGCACGTCCAGAACCGAAGCCGGATCGCAGCCGGAAAGGAGCGTCGCAACGGTGGCCGAACCGCCAGCGACCAGGGAACGGCGGGTGATGAAGTTCACGTCTATTCCTCCGGCAGGATCGCATATCGCCCGGTGATCATCGAACGCAAATTGTTGAACACACCGGTGATGATGACTTGGATGAGGTGAATGAGCACGAATAGCACGAGGAGATTGGCGACCAGAAAATGAATCGTTCGTGCCGACTGCCGCCCTCCGAACATGTCGAACAGGAACGGCATGGCGGCGGTCACGGCGGGCGACATGGTCAGCCCGGTCAGCACCATGAGAGGCAGCAACGCGAATATCACGATAACATAGGCGAGCTTCTGGAGAACGTTGTAGCGGCGCGCCGCCGCGCCCCGTGTCCGGCGCAGACGAATGTGGTTCCAGATGTCCGCCAGCAGATGGCGCGGGCGAAGCTCTGCGGCGGCCGGCAGCAGATCGCGGCGCAAGTGGCCGGTGAATAGGCCAAACATGAGATAGACGAGGCCATTGAACACAAGCAGCCATGCGGCGGCGAAATGCAGGTCGCGCGCCATCGCGAGCCCGCCCGGCGATGTCAGCCATGTCGGGAATGCGCGCGAGACGGGCTCACCCTCGGCATCATAGGAGACGCCCAGTATGCCGGTGGTGATGAAGTTGTGGCCCATGATGGAGGTGACCCCAACCGGCTCGTCGGTCTCGATGTCTTCCAGCGCCGCGATCGAGAGCAAGGGCGTCACGCCGCTATAGCCGTAGTTTCCCCAATAGAGCGCCGGGTGATAGTTGAATAGACTGAGCCCGCTGACGACGAGCACAACGAGGATCACCGCGTTGATCCAGTGGGTCAGACGAACCACGACGGTGTGCCGGTAGACGAGCTCGCGTTGCGGCTTTACGGCCGGCTCCCCGCCGGCTTTGGTTTCGGAATTTGGTTCGCTTAGAGCCACCATAAATCTAGGTTTCGATTGATTGCATTCGGTCGATTTGAACTACAATGAGTGTAGCCCGGATTGCGCCAAAGCGAAATCGGGGGGCCTGGCCGTTTGCGGCAATGGCGGCGGATCGGTCATCAACGCGGGGCGGGCTACCCGACTTTCGTCCGTCGATCAAACCGCATCGACGACCTTGAGCTTCCGAGCAAGATTGGGCAAATCGTCTTGGTTGCGGCTAGCGGGCAAAAGCCGGCGAGACGTCGTTATGGTAGCGAAAATCGACGAGAACCGACGACAGCCGTTTCGCCGGATCGCCGATCACGGCAACCGCGCGGACCCCACTTTATGCCGAATTCCGTGAACAGCGCGCGGGCCCATCGCGATGATGGCAGCTACCTCGCGGGCACCGATTACGAGATCGCCGTGCTGCTGCCCGGCGCGGCCCTCGCCACCTGCCCGCCTCGGGACGCCGGGATCCCAAACAGCTTTGTAAAGATGGTGCCATCAGCCTGTTGGGTCGCGGGCTGCTCGCAGCCCAAAGCTGCGTCTTAACGCAACCGCTGCTTAAGGAAATTCGCGCCTCCTCGACCGCCGGCGATTTGGCCCGGCTAAACACCAAAGGCCAATATTTCGGCAGCACGGCCGGCGTGTTCTCGGGGCTTTCGTGAGGAGCAAAACCGAAGCGCGATCGTGCAAATCTCGGCCGGCCTTCGATTCCCGCGGACATCGTTGCCAACCTGAGAAACCAATTCATATCAGCGACTTTTGAAGTCCGATCGACTTCGAGGGCTGAGCTGTGGGGCAGAACTTGAAAGGACCCGACGCCGATGCACGGTACTGCTCCGGAGGGAACAGCACGTTACCACAAGCAAGCACTTATTTTTTATGACTATGCTGGAATCAAGCTTGCCAGCGGTGTCGTGAAGCCGGGAGGTCAGGGGAACATGTAATACGCCGTGAAGCGTCCGTAGGCGGCGACCGCGATCCATATCATAACCGACACAGCACCTGCGAGTCTGGCTGACCACGGCGTCGGAACACCCTGGTCCCACTTGCCAACACCCCTGAAGGTCACGAAGTGGAATACCAGCATGTTGAGGCCAGCCAACACCATCAGGCTGATCTTAACAAGG
>JASHRR010001100.1 GCA_030037185.1 Xanthobacteraceae bacterium
GCGCCCGGAAACAGCCCGACCTTGACTTCCGGCAGGCCGAGACGGGTTTTCGGGTTGTGCGCCGCAACCCGATAATGGCAGGCGAGCGCAAGTTCGAAGCCGCCGCCGACTGCCGTGCCGTTGAGGGCCGCGACCCATGGCTTCCCGCAGGTCTCGATGCGGCGGTAGAGCAGCGACAGCTTACGGCTTTCTTCGAATAGACGCAGCGCCGCCTGCTCCTCGCCCTCATCCTTGGCGAGTGCCGCAAATGTGCGCCCGAGCGATTCCAGGAGGGTAAGGTCTGCGCCGGCGCAGAACGTTTCCTTGAGCGAGGTGATCACCACGCCCTTGACCGCGGCATCGGCGGCAAGCCGCTCGACGATTGCCGATAACTCCTCGATGCCGCGGAGCGTGATCACATTCATGGATCGATCGGGCACGTTCCAGCTCACAAGCGCAATGCCGTCGCTGTCGATCGCGAGCTCGAAATTCGTGTAGGTCATGGTTTTCTCCTACCGTTCTGGCCTCGCTCACCCGGGCTGCTGGATTGCTGGTCGAGCCGGACAATGACCGCACGATCCCTATCGCTGCGAGCCCGGATAGGGTTCGCCGGATTTGTGCAGATAACGCGCACCGGTTTCGTCCCGCTCCATACGCAGGTCGATGTCGGGGTATTCGGCGCGTTCACGCGCCGCGCGGCTGCCGACCTCCAGATAGACGGCATCGCGGTCGGACCGATTGATCAAACAATGGCCGTTGACGACTCCGGCCTTGAACGCGGCCGCATCGCCAGGGCGCATGACGACCTCGCCGTCGTCTTCGCATAGCACAACCTCGCCGGCCAGCACGTAGACGAACTCATCGTCGGCCGCATGCCAGTGACGCTGCGAGGAGGCGGCGCCGGGTTTCAACGTCGTCAGATTGACGCCGAATTGGGTCAGCCCGGCGGCGTTGCCAAGCCGCTTGCGCACCCGTCCGAGCACGAGCTGCCGAAACGGCTCGGGATATCCGGTCATCGCATCTGTCTTAAGTTTATCGATATAGATCTTCGGCATTTAGGCCACTCCAGCCCGCCCTACACACGCTCGACGATGGTCGCGGTGCCCATGCCGATCCCGATGCAAAGGGTCACGAGTGCGGTGGCGGCATTACGCCGCTCCATTTCGTCGATGGCAGTACCAAGAATCATGGCGCCGGTAGCGCCGAGCGGGTGGCCCATCGCAATGGCGCCGCCGTTGACGTTGATCTTCGTGCTGTCGAGATCGAAAAATTGCATAAATCGCAGCACCACCGAGGCAAACGCCTCGTTGACCTCAATCAGGTCGATATCGTTAAGCGACATGCCGGCCTTGCGCAGCACCTTTTGGGTGACGTCGAGCGGACCCGTCAGCATGATGGCAGGCTCGGAACCAATATTGGCGAACGCCTTGATGCGCGCCCGCGGCTTGAGGCCGGCGCGGCGGCCCGCCTCGGCGCTGCCGATCAGCACCGCCGCAGCGCCATCGACGATGCCGGAAGAATTGCCGGCGTGATGGACGTGGTTGACGGCCTCGATCTCCGGATGGGCCTGGATCGCAACTGCATCGAACCCGGCAAATTCGCCAATCTGCTCGAATGACGGTTTGAGTTGCGCCAGCGACTGCATCGTGGTTTGCGGCCGCATATGCTCGTCCTTGGCGAGGATCGTGATGCCGTTAGGGTCCTTGACGGGGATGACCGACCTGGCGAAGCGCCCTTCATCCCATGCGGCCGCCGTGCGCTGCTGGCTTTGGACCGCGTAGGCATCAACGTCGTCGCGCGAGAAGCCGTACTTGGTGGCGATCAGATCGGCCGAGATGCCCTGCGGCAGGAAGTAGGATTTGAGCGCGATCGCAGGATCGACCGGCCAGGCGCCGCCCGACGCCCCGATGCCGACCCGGCTCATGGATTCGACGCCGCCGCCGACCGTCATGTCGTGCTGACCGGCCATCACTTCGGAGGCCGCGAAGTTCACGGCATCGAGCCCGGACGCGCAAAACCGGTTGATCTGGACTCCCGGGACGCCATTGCCATAGCCGGCGCAGATCGCCGCGACCCGCGCAATATCGCCGCCGGCCTCGCCCACCGGATCGACGCAGCCCATCACCACATCGTCCACCATCGCCGGGTCAAGCGAATTGCGTTTCCTCAGGGCGGCGAGCGTCTGGGTCGCGAGATTTAGCGCCGTCACCTCATGCAGCGCACCGTCGACCTTGCCGCGGCCGCGCGGCGTACGGACGTGATCATAGATGAACGCGTCGGTCATGGATGGTTCCTCTGTAGCTGTCGGCTGGCTCGTCTGGCATACCCATGATGGGTCGAGCGAAGACCCGTCATGGGCGATTGTTCGGTGTCGTCGCTGCTGGGTTCGGTTGCGCTCAACTCGTGTCCTGCATTGGTTAAAATGCCTCCGCCGGCAATGCCATCAGCGATGTGGCGCCGCTCTGGATGCGGGCGAGATGCGCGGCGGTCTCGGGCAGCATGCGCTCCATGAAAAAGCGGGCCGTCACCAGTTTCGCGTTGATGCGGCCCGATTCGCCATCCGCGAGCTTGCGATGCGCCGCAGCGGCGATCCGGCACCACATATAGCCAAGCACGACAAGGCCGACGAGATGCATATAATCGGTTGCGCCGGCCGCCGCATTGTCGGGCTTCGCAATGGCGTTCTGCATGAACCACATGGTGGCCTGCTGAAGGTGCCCGAGCGCCTTTCCGAGCGGCTCGACCAGCGGCTTCATGGCAGTGTCGGCAGCCTGCTCCTTGATATAGGCCTGCATCTCGCCGAACAGCGCCATGGCGGCCCGACCGTTGTCCTTGCCGAGCTTGCGTCCGACCAGATCGAGTGCCTGAATGCCGTTCGCGCCCTCATAGATCATCGGGATGCGGGCATCGCGCACGAACTGCTCCATGCCCCATTCGGCAATGTATCCGTGCCCGCCGAACACCTGTTGCGCCATCACGGCATTGGCGAAGCCGAGATCGGTCAGCACGCCCTTGACGACCGGGGTCAGCAGGCCGAGGCGGTCGTCGGCGCTCTCACGCTCCTTTGCGTCGTCGGAACGATGCGCCACATCGCTGCTGATCGCGCTCCACAGAATGAGCGCGCGCGCAGCTTCGTTGAAGGCGCGGATCGTCATCAGGATTCGCCGCACGTCCGCATGCACAATGATAGGATCGGCCGGCTTGTCGGCAAATTTCACACCGGTGACGGCGCGGCCCTGAAGCCGGTCCTTGGCATATTGGGCGGCGTTCTGGTAGGCGACTTCCGATAGCGCCAGTCCTTGCACCCCGACGCCGAGCCGCGCCTCGTTCATCATGACGAACATCGCCTGCAGGCCGTGGTTCTCCTGCGCCACTAGCCAGCCGGCGGCGCCGTCGTAGTTCATCACGCAGGTGGGGTTGGCGTGGATGCCCATCTTCTCCTCGATCGAGCCGCACGCCACCGCATTGCGCGCACCGAGCGTCCCATCCGGGTTCGCAATCACCTTCGGCACCACAAATAATGACAGCCCGCGCGTCCCCTCCGGGGCGCCTTCGATGCGCGCCAGCACCAGATGCACGATGTTCTCCGCGAGATCATGCTCGCCGGCGGAGATGAAAATTTTCGTCCCGGTGATCCGATAGCTGCCGTCTGGCTGCGGCACCGCCTTGGTCCGGATAAGCCCCAGATCGGTACCGCATTGGGGTTCGGTCAGGTTCATGGTGCCGGTCCAGTCGCCGGCGACCATTTTCGGGACGTAAAGCGATTTTTGTTCAGCGGTGCCGTGGGTCAGCAAGGCCGCAATGGCGCCCTGGGTGAGTCCCGGAAACATGGCAAAGGCCATGTTGGCCGAAGCCATGAATTCGTTGACGGTTTGGGTCAGGGCGGTCGGCAGACCGAGCCCGCCGAACTCCTGCGGTACCGAAATCCCGATCCAGCCGCCCTCGACCACCTGCCGGTAAGCCTGTCTGAAACCCTCCGGCGTGGTGACGCCGCCATCCGGGCCGCGCCGGCATCCCTGCCGGTCGCCAACCCGGTTGAGCGGGGCGAGGACGCCCTCACAGAATTTGCCGACCCCCCCCAACATCGCTTCCACGACATCGGGCGAAGCATCGGAGAAACCAGGCAGGTTGGCAAAGCGCTCGATATGAAAGACGTCGTTGAGCAGGAACAGAGCGTCTTCGACCGGCGCCTTGTAGAGGGGCATGGATGTCTCCTTCGGCGGCCCACAGCCACCGTCAACGCTTTGAGCGGCCGTGTAGATGTAGTCCGGGTTGAGCGGCAGCGAAACCCGGCAACGCCGCCGCTTTCGCGGTTCGGTCCTGGATTCCGCTCAAGTCTTATGATCGGGCTGGCGCAACGCGCCCGATGGCGGGCTACGGCCGGACGCTGGCGGACTCACTTGGGCTACGAGTCGACATATCCTGACTGCAAGTCAGCTTGCCTCCGAGCCATCGGTCGCGGCCTGCTTGTCGCGGCGACGCTGGACCGACGAAGGAATTCGCATGGCCTCGCGGTATTTGGCAACGGTTCGGCGGGCAATATTGATGCCGGAACGGCGCAGGTGTTCCACGATCACGTCGTCCGACATGATTCGATGTACGGATTCTGCGTCGACGAGCTGCTTGATGCGATATCGTACCGCTTCCGCCGAATGAGCCTCGCCGCCGTCCGCGGAGGCGATCGCGGAGGTAAAGAAAAACTTCATTTCGAAGGTGCCCCGGGCCGCAGCAATATATTTATTGGCGGTGACGCGCGACACCGTCGATTCGTGCATGCCGATGGCGTCCGCCACGGTCTTGAGATTGAGCGGCCGCAGATACTGCACGCCGCTCGTGAAGAAAGCCTCCTGCTGCCGGACGATCTCGCTCGCCACTTTGAGGATTGTCCTGGCGCGCTGATCGAGCGCCCGCACAAGCCAGGTGGCAGTCTGCAGGCATTCAGCGAGGTAGGATTTTTCCGTGTCCTTCTTGGCCGTCTTTGACACCTTTGCGTAGTAGGTCTGGTTGACCAGGACCTTAGGCAGGGTGTCGTGGTTGAGTTCGACCGTCCAGCCGCTCTCGGCGCTTTGGCGAACGAATACGTCGGGCACGATCGGTTGAACCAGGACGGAGCTGAAGGCAAGCCCCGGCTTCGGATTGAGGCTTTTGATCTCGCCGATCATTTCCACGAGATCTTCGTCATCGACGCCGCAGATCTTGCGCAGAGCCGAAAAATCCCGTTTGGCAACCAGTTCAAGATGGCCGAGCAGAGCCTCCATGGCGGGGTCAAGCCGGTTCAACTCGCGCTGTTGAATCGCCAGGCATTCGGCAAGGTTGCGCGCGCACACCCCCGGGGGATCGAATGTCTGCAGTCGGGTGAGCACCGATTCGATCAACGCCCGTGAAGCGCCGAGCCTGTCGGCAGCGTCGCCCATGTCGTTGGGAAGGTAGCCGGCGTCGTCTACGAGATCGACCAGGTACTGCGCGACCATCCGCTCAATCGGGTCCGTGAAGGTCAACGAGACCTGCTGGGCGAGATGTAGCGCGAGCGTTGTCTCAGCGGTTGCAAACGTTTCCAAATTGTAGTCGCCGTCGCTACGACCGCCCGGGCCCGTCGCGGACCAATCCGGATAGGTGCCCGGTTGCGATTCGTGCGTCTGCACGGGTGCGGACGCGCTGTCGTCGGGAAAAACGTTGTTGAGGTCGGTGTCGAGTCGTGCCTCGATCGATTGGCGGCTCTCCAGCCGCTTATCCATCCAATCGGAACTCGCGGGCTCCTCGTCGCCCGGTGAGGACGTGTCGGCATTCGTTTCGCTTTCCTCGCGCCCCGACTCCTCATCGACCGGCCGCTCCAACAGCGGATTACGTTCCAATTCGCTATCCACGTAAACGGCAAGATCGAGATGGGACAACTGCAGCAGCTTGATGGCTTGCATCAGCTGTGGCGTCATCACGAGCGCCTGGGTCTGGCGGATCAGAAGTTTTTGCGCGAGCGCCATCGGAAGTGCGGTGAGCTGGTCCGTTTCTTGCTTATCCCGATTCCCGACAGCTGTCTACTCGACCATCGGCTAAACCGAGCGATTTTGAAGTGGCTGGATCCCGTGGGGTGGGGCAACCAAAGGATCCCCCGCCTGCGGCGGGCAGGCGCGAGCGCTTCTGAGTCCACCCCAGCATGGCTGCTACATCCGGAATTCCTCGCCGAGGTAAAGACGCCGGACATCGGGATTATTGACGATGTCATCAGGCCGGCCCTCCATCAGGACCTCGCCCGAATAGATGATGTAGGCGCGATCGGTCAGGCCGAGCGTCTCGCGGACGTTGTGATCGGTAATCAGCACTCCGATGCCGCGCTGCGTCAGATGGCGGACCAGCGCCTGGATGTCCCCGACAGCAATCGGATCAATACCGGCGAACGGCTCGTCGAGCAGCATGTAGTTCGGCCGCGTCGCCAGTGCGCGGGCAATCTCGACACGCCTGCGCTCGCCTCCCGACAGCGCAATCGTTGGGGTTTTGCGCAAGCGGGCGATATTGAACTCCTCCAGCAGGCTATCGAGCTCGGCTTCGCGCCGGCGCTTGCTGGGCTCGATCATTTCGAGCACGGCACGGATGTTCTCTTCCACGTTCAGCCCGCGGAAAATAGACGCCTCCTGCGGCAAATAACCGATCCCGAGGCGCGCGCGCTGATACATGGGCAGCGCGGTGACATCGTAGCCGTCGAGGTGGATGCGGCCCCGGTCGGCCTTGATGAGGCCGGTGATCATGTAGAACACGGTGGTCTTTCCCGCGCCGTTGGGCCCGAGCAGACCGACCGCCTCGCCGCGGCGGACATAAAGGCTCACCCCGCGTACGACCTT
>JASHRR010001101.1 GCA_030037185.1 Xanthobacteraceae bacterium
CACTTTGTCGAGGTGCTCGCAGCGAAGCTACAAGTGCAAATCGGGCGCAAAGATTAGCCAAGCCTATGTCCGATTACTTACCGCGGTCTCAGACTATCAACCTGTGGATAAGTCTTAAAAATAGCGACGGAAGTCATTCCTGAGAAGGTCAGTTTCGAGGATGGTCTCCGCGCTCATCAACCCGCATCCCCTTGGCCCGGATTGTCGTCCCAAGTCCGCCCCAGTCCCGGCGGACATCCACTAAGGTTGTATGTCTCACAAAACTCAACCGCGGAACTTCCGCCGCTTTGGAGAAAGATCGGAGAAAGCCAGAAACCTTTGCAGATCAATGTTCTCTTGATGTGCCCCTTTCTCCACCATCTAAGCAATTGAAAATACACAATAAATTTTTATAAATTTGCGACTTTGCGCCCTCCGAAGGCAAAGGTCGTGTGTTCGAATCACGCCGGGCGCGCCAGCGATTTCAAAGGCTTACGGTGCGACGCTGAAAAGCGGAATAGTTGCTAGCTTAGCTAGCAGATAGCTAAGCTAGCAGCCAGACGGGTTTTCGTGCCGGTTCCAGGCCAGACTCGACGCTCGACAGGGCCCGCGGATGAAGCCCGCTTTCACTGCGGCCGGGTCAATGAAAGTCCGATCGCTCGGCGCTTCGACTTGGCGCCGATCGCGCTCGTCACCAGGCCCGCGCGCGTGTGGTGCAGGGCGAGGTCGCAACTTCTTGGCTCTCGCGGCTCGCCCTCCTCGCCGGCAATGGCTGCCGCCGGGAACGCGGGACTGATCGACCGCCAGCAGCGCGCCACAGTGCTCGCCATTTGCTCACCCGCAATCTCCAAACCGCATCAGCGCTCGCCGCTGCGGCTCTCGCCAGGGTTCTGAGACCGGGCACCATGCAGGAACGTCTCTTGGACCCTCGTGGGCGTTTGAAACCTGCTCCCTTGCGATTATTCTAAAAGGTCCGAAAGCTTGACCCGGCAGAATCCGGAAAAAATTCTGAGAACTTGAACCGGGGAAACCTGACGCGGGTCCGCGGTGGATCCGCGTTCTATGTGCTGGCTGGTTTGCCGGTGTATCGCGGCGGCTCAGCGCCGGCGCGCCAGCCTCTGAGCGACCCGGACCAGGCGGCGGCGTGGTCTGAAGCGATAGCGGCGGATATCGCCGCGGTCGTCGTCGTCGTCGAGCATGATCCGTCGCCGGGCTGCAATTCTGCGTGCCATGTGTCTCTCCTTCGTGGCTCGCGTCCGGTCAGGCCGAGCATACCATGCAGAAACGCGGCCGAGACGGGCTCGACCGCGCTGCTATTCGACGAAGGAGGCCGGCACGCCGTGTCGAATTACGCGGCGATGATTACAGCGCGGGGGGTGCGATGGCCTCAAAGCCGACCTCGATAAGGCTAATGAGCTTGTTGAGCGCATGCGAGAGGATGTTCAGAACTGCGAGGACATCATCGAGGCCTGGAAGGAGGCCTTCGACATGTAATTAACCGACAGCGGCGGGCATTGGGTAAGTGGGTCGCCGACGCAGATGGATGGCACGACAAGTTGCGCGAATGGAATCGCTTCGTTCCGGAATACAACGCCGCGGTGCGTCCTTCTCGCAACGTCGGCCGACCGTTGGCCGCAAGCGATGCTCAGCGCGAGACCGTTCTCAAATTCCGCAAACGCGGGCTAGCATTGCGAGCAATTGTCTCGGCCTAAATACAGTTCGCACTATTATCGGCCAGCGCAGCGCGACCGGACCAGTGCCAAGCATCTGGAGCGCATCCGACGCAACATGGGCGAGGAGCGCACATGGCAATCGCGCAAGCGGACGCGGGGCGGGCTGTCGCGACGCATCAATGCCGTGCAGCAGCAAAGCACCGAGTTGCTCAAGTAAGCTAAAGGGCTGAAGTAGGGCTTTAGCATTAGCGCTGTGCGCCTTGCTTGTTTTGCAGGCTCAAAGTGACCCCAAGCCGAGTGCGCCAGGAAGCTGGCAAAGAATAGGAGGTGAAAGTCCGCCACGGGGAAGGTCTAGCCAACCACCCCGACCCCGAGTGATGCACGAGGTTCTGCTCGCGAGGGCAGCCGTGAAGCGTTCACAGGGGAGACCACGGGCCAAGTATTGAGCTGCGGTGCGCCGGGAAGACCGGCAGGAGGTAGATGGTGCAAGTCCGTTACAGTGAGGGAGTAGCGATCCACACTGGCCCCGGTCGGGTTCTCCTACGGATTCCGGCCGGGACGCGGCCAGCACGATGCGCTGGACGCTCTCCACGTCGGCATCCTCAGGAGGCAGGTGAACTGGGTGCTAGACGCGGATATCCGGGGCTTTTTCGATGCCACGGCCCACTCATGGATCATCCGTTTCCTCAAGCACCGCATCGCGGACAAGCGCATCCTGCGCCTTACTGCAAAATGGCTCAAGGTCGGCATTGTCGAAGATGGACGCAGAACACGTGGCGTATGTGGCGCCCCGCAAGGCGCGGTGATTTCACCGATCCTGGCGAACGTTTACCTGCACTATGTGTTCGATCAATGGGTCCATCGCTGGCGCCTCACTAAGGCGTCGGGTGACATGATCGTCGTTCGCTACGCAGACGACACCATCGTCGGCTTTCAGCACGAGCACGAGGCGCGGACGTTCCTTGACGAACTCAAGCCGTTCAATATTACCAAGAGACAAGTGTACGAAGCCTACAAAGCGGTCAAATCCAATGGCGGCGGGGCCGGGGTGGACAAGCAGACGATCGAGGAGTTCGAGACAGACTTGAAGGGCAACCTTTACAAGCTCTGGAACCGGATGAGCTCGGGAAGCTACTTTCCTCCACCGGTCCGTGCTGTCCCCATACCCAAAAGTCTGGGGGCCAGCGGATTCTGGGTGTGCCTACGGTAGCAGATCGCGTGGCTCAAATGGTCGTCAAACAGCTCATTGAACCAGACTTGGAACCAGTGTTTCTAGCAGACTCCTATGGCTATCGTCCGGGGAAATCCGCGCTCGATGCTGTTGGCGTCACGCGTGAGCGATGTTGGAGATATGACTGGGTTCTGGAGTTTGATATCAAAGGACTGTTTGATAACATTGACCACGC
>JASHRR010001102.1 GCA_030037185.1 Xanthobacteraceae bacterium
AATTCTTCAAGCCGCTTGCCATCGGCGCACCTGCACCGCTGCGCGACCTCCCGGTCCGGCTCGAACGCATGATCCATTTCGTGCCGCCGCACCTCGCGAAGATGCGCCACAAGGTTAAAGACCTCATCCGCGAGGTCGATGTCGTGCTCGGCAATCTTGAGGACGCCGTTCCGGCCGATGCCAAAGAAGCGGCGCGCCGCGGTTTCATCGAGATGGGCAAGGCACACGACTACGGTACCACCGGACTGTGGACCCGGATCAATGCCCTCAATTCGCCTTGGGTGCTCGATGACCTCCTCGAGATCGTCGCCGCCATCGGCAACAAGCTCGACGTCATCATGCTGCCGAAGGTCGAGGGCGCGTGGGATATCCACTATCTCGACCAGCTGCTTGCCCAGCTCGAGGCCCGCCATCAGGTTTCAAGGCCGATCCTCATCCACGCCATTCTGGAAACTGCGCAAGGCGTGAACAACGTCGAGACAATCGCAGCCGCCTCCCCACGCATGCACGGCATCAGCCTCGGTCCCGCGGATCTCGCGGCCTCGCGGGCGATGAAAACAACGCGCGTGGGCGGCGGGCATCCGCACTATCTGGTGCTCGGTGACGCCGAAGCCGGCGGTGCGCCGGAGCGCGGCGTTCGCGCCGCCTTCCAGCAGGACCTGTGGCATTACACAATCGCGAGGATGGTGGACGCTTGCGCAGCCGCAGGCATCAAGCCGTTCTATGGCCCATTTGGCGACTTTTCCGATCCGGCAGCTTGCGAAGCGCAATTTCGCAATTCCTTCCTCATGGGCTGCGTCGGCGCATGGTCGCTGCATCCAACCCAAATCGAGATTGCCAAGCGCGTCTTCTCACCCGATCCGGCCGAAGTCGCGTTTGCAAACAAGATCCTCGCAGCCATGCCGGACGGCAGCGGCGCCGTGATGATCGACGGCAAGATGCAGGACGACGCAACCTGGAAACAAGCCAAGGTAGTGGTCGATCTTGCCCGCCTGGTGGCCGCCAAGGACCCGGCCGCCTCGGTGTTGTACGGATTGTGAGTTGCAACAAAATTTGACTAACCGAACAGGTATCCAGCACAATGGCAGGAGAGTGCCACAATTCGGGCGTATGCTCTGCAGGATGGACGGGTAACATGAGTAAAATTCGGCGCGCGAAATATGCCATCGGCCAGGTCGTGCGGCACCGCCTCTATCCGTTCCGAGGCGTGGTGTTCGATATCGATCCGCTCTTCAGCAACACCGAGGAGTGGTACCAGTCCATTCCCTCGGAGGTGCGTCCTCACAAGGATCAGCCCTATTATCACCTGTTCGCCGAGAACGCCGAAACCGAGTCTTATGTGGCCTACGTGTCGGAGCAGAATCTTTTGCCCGACGACTCCGGCGAGCCGGTCCGGCATCCGCAGGTTGCAGAGATTTTCGTGCGCGACGACGAGGGCAGCTACCGCCCGCGCAATTCGGTATTGAACTGAGGGCGGGACGAGGCTTGTGGACGCCGGAAGGCTACCCTATTTCTGCGAGGATTTTCGTCGGAGCGGAAACAACCTGGGTGGGCTGAACGAGTTGAGTTGACCGGGGGTGGGCGAGTTCAAGTTTTCCTTCCGCCGAATTTTGTTCGAACTCCCAGGGCTCAAGCGCGTTCGCCGCCGGGCAGGTCAAGCGCCAGGTCAGCCCTGAGGGCGGATAATCGAGATCGACCCTACCATCCACGCTGCGTTGGGCCATGGTCTCCATGACTACGGTGCCGAACCCGCGCCGCTCGGGCCGAGACACCGGCGGCCCGCCACGCTCGGTCCAGCTGATGGTGAGAGTGCCGTCGGCGGCGCCCCAGCAGATATCGACGCGACCCGCATCCGTCGACAGCGCCCCGTATTTTCCGGCATTGGTGGCGAGTTCGTGGAGCGCGAGCCCGATCGCCTGCGCGGACGCTGCTCGCAACCGCAGCTGCGGGCCTTGGACCGCGATACGAGATCCAATGAGGTCGGCGAAGTGCGCGAGCTGGGCGTGGACCAGGTCTTTGATGTCTACCCCATTCCATTCATTGCGGATGAGGAGGTCCTGATTGGCCGAAAGCGCCTGGATGCGTTCAGAGAAGCGCTCGATGAAACTTTCGGGGCTCTTGATGGCGGTCTGATGAGCGATGGCGTCGACGACGCTGAGCATGTTCTTGGCGCGATGATTGATTTCACGCATCAGGAGATGCTCTTTTTCTTCGCGCTCCTTGCGCTCGGTGATGTCTTGAGCGGTGCCGGCCATGCTGACGGCCCGGCGCCCCGGCCCGACGCCCTCGAACTGAGCACGCCCCAGAGTCTCCACCCAGCGGATCGCGCCATCCCGCCGCTGGACGCGGAACTCGGTCGCAGTGTGTTTCGGATCGAAGGGGTCGAGGGATGCCTCCAAGGCTGCCCCAACCATTTGGGCGTCGTCCGGATGCACCCGCTTCAAGACCTCCTCGACAGAGGCCTCATGGTGGATAAAATCGAAAATTTCCTGACAGCGCGGGTCTCCCGAGAGGATGTGTTGAAGGGGATCATATTGCCAGGACCCGAGCTGGGCTGCCTCAAGGGCAAGCTGAAGGCGATCTTTGCTCGCTTTCAAGTCCTCCTGCGCCTGCTTGCGGGCGTCGATATCCTGGATCACCGCCATGTGGCGCAATGGCCGCCCGAAATCGTCGCGGATAACGTTCACAGTCGTACGTGCCCACACGGCCTTACCGTCCTTGCGGACATAGCGCTTCTCCACGTCGAACTCTGACTCCCCGGCGTCGAGGCGGCGGCACAACTCACGGTCGAGAGCGAGGTCGTCCGGATACGTAATGTCGTATACCGACCGGCCAAACAGTTCGGCTTCGCTGTAGTCCACGAATTTGCACATGGCGGCGTTGGCCCGCAGGAACCGACCGCTTCCCGGCTCGACCTCGATCTTGCCGACGCTGCTCAAGTCGAACATCGCACGGAATATCGCTTCGCTCTCGCGCAGAGCGGCTTCGGCACGTTTGAGGGTGGTGATGTCGCTGCCTGCGCAGACCAGCCCAACGACTTTGCCCTCGCTCCACTCCGGCTTCAGGCGGCAGTGCAAGAATTGCGGTTCGCCGATTTCGCCAGGCACTTCCAGTTCGAATTCGACTGCATTGCCGGCGAGGCACTCGCGGACATAAGGCTCGACGATCGCATACGCCTTGTCACCGATCACCTCGGGGAAACGTTTGCCGATCACTTGCGCGGGCGTAGCGGCGAACGGCGTCGTGAGCCGCCCCGCACCGTGCCTGTTGATGAACTTGTAGCGGAGTTCTGCGTCCAAGTGGACGATCCCGACCGGCGCATTGTCGGTGACAAGCCGCAGTTGGTGCTCGCTCTCGCGCAGAGCGGCTTCGGCACGTTTGAGCCCGGTGATGTCGATGCTTGCCCCGACCAGTCCGACAACTTCGCCGTCCCTCCACTCCGGCTCGAAGCAGACATGCATGAATTGCGGTTCGCGGGCCGCGAAAGGCAGTTCGATGTCGAACTCGACCCGCTTGCCGGCGAGGCACTCACGGGAATAAGGCTCGATAATCGCCCAGGATTTTTTGTCGGCGACTTCCGGGATGCGTTTGCCTGCAACTTGCTCGGAGGTAAGGCCACGCCGCTCTGCATAGGTCCTGTTGACGAACTTGTACCGTAGTTCGGTATCGCAGTGCACGATGCAGGCAGGGGCGCTGTTGGTGACAAGCTGCAGTTGGCGTTCGCTCTCGCGCAGCGAATCCTCCGCCGCCTGGCGCTTGGCGGCGGTCTCGCGCAGCTCCGCCATCAGCGCGTTGATCTCGGCGAGAGGCGTTTTGCTTGGCGGCAGCGGGTTGCCCTCTGCCATGGCGATCGCCGCTCGAGCGGCGTGGCCGATCGAGCGGGCGATGATCCGGCCCAGCCATGACGCCAAAGCAACCACCAGCGCCAACGTCAGCAATGCCGTCAAGCCGATGGTCCGCCACAGCGCCCGGACCGGGGCTTCGAGCACGGCCGTGGGTTCCCACACGGAGGTTTCCCAGCCGGTCAATTCAGACCGCGCATATGCTGCCAGCGATGATCGCCCTGCGGAGTCGACAAATTCGAACTGGCCGCCGGGTCCGGGACGATGCCGCTGCAAGCGCGGCAGCTCCTGGCCGACCACCCCATCCTGAGGATCGGACGTCGCCACGATATGGTGGGCGACGTCGGCAACCGCCACATGCCAGGCTGGGGGCATTTCATTTGCGGCGACCAGGCGTTCGAGGGTGCCCGGATCGGGCGACCTGACGAGGGCGTAGCGGCTCTCGGCGTCGATCTCTACGGGCACGATGATGCCGAACATAAACTGTTTAAGGGGCCCCACGAACACGCCGGTGACTTGCGGCTTACCTGTGGCGAGAGCCTTCTGCGCAGGTTCTAAAACACCGGCCTCTTCCATCGAGGTCCCAAACGGCACCCAGGTGTTGACGAGCGGGTGCAGGTCGCGGTCGATGAGCGCGATATTGCCGTTTCGGTCCAGCGCGAGCGAAGCCTCGGCCTGACGCTGAAAGGCGGCAAAGTCGCCCTGGCGCAACGACGGCGAGGCCGCCAATGCCTCCAATCTCCTGATCTCGCCGATGATGTCGCGATCAATCTCCGCCGACAGAGTACGCGCCTCGCCGCTCAACTCCTTTCGGACCTCGTCGAACTGCGCGTCACCGATCTTCAGTCCTGTGTACACGCCAAACAGCAGGAGCGGCGCCACGATTGCGCATCCGAGTATGGCGAGGAGATGCCACGACGGCCGGGGCTTGCGGAACGCAGGCATCGCTCCGATCCCGATGATGATCCCGCTGGCGATGCTGAGCAGGCAAACGGCGGTCGGCAGCGCGGCCGGGCTGACTGAGGCCGAGCCATAGAGCGTGTCGATGCCGGTCAGGTAACCGAGCAGGACGAACACCGCGATCGCGCCGGCGAGGCAGCCAAGCAGAGTGGCGGCGCGGCGATGCCGCTCCAAGCAGCCGAGCGCGAGCGAGCCGCCCGCGAGCGCCAATGCCAGTGTCCCCGCGTCTGCGATCCGGAAGTGGGCCGCCGTTATCCGCAACGACGGCTCCCCAGGAGCCAGCCAGCGGTCGACGGCAGGTTCAACATTGAAAAGGACGCCGACCAAACCGAGGGCCGCGAGCGCCGCCACCGCGAGACCGACCGCGAATGCAATGCGCGAGCCGTTGCCGGGGTACACCAGGGCGAGGCCGAGGGCCGCGAGGCACAGCGCCATCACCGGCCTCGCGGTGGCGAAGCCTGAGCCCCAACTCGACAGCAGCGGCAGCGACGCACCCCAGCCGACAAGCGCAACAGCGGCTATTGTTGCCGCAACAATGCCAGCAAATTGACTCGCGCGTTGTCTCTTGGGGCGGCCGGCCGGGCCAACAAACGACGTCACATAGGCTCCAGTAGTCAGAAGCGCAGCGGTCACGCGCGGACCAAGGTCGAAACCTGTCCAGCAACGTTTCTCAACAGAAGCGGTTGCGCGATCAGGCCGTGTCTTCGCAAAAATTTTGCCAGAGTCGGAACATTTTGGAATGTTGGGAATTGGTTTGCGTTGCGCACACACCACTGGGTAGCGGCAAGCTCCGCCGGAAGGACGACCACAGCTTATCTCAGTCCCCGAAGGTCGTCGCCGGCCGAGCCCCCATCCCACTGCGCTGCGCCAAGCGCTTCCACAACTACGGTGCCGAACCCGCGCTGCTTCAGCTGAGACGCCGGCGGCCCCTCGCGCTCGGTCCAGCTCATCGCGAAGGCCTCACCGTCGGTCGTCCGTGAGAGACGCACACGACCTCTGCCCGATGGCCTGCGCGGAACGTTTGAGGCACAGCCTGGGGCCATCCCCGACGATCCGAGAATCAATGAGGTCGGCGAAAATGTGTGAGCTGGCGCGGGTCAGGTCCGCGGTCTTCACCCCGCCCCGGTCGCTGCGCACCACAGGTTTTGCTTGGCCGAAAGCGCCTGAATGCGTTCGCAGAAGCGCTCGCTGAAACCTTCGGGGATTCGGGTGGCTGTCTGGTGGGCGATCGAGTTCACACCGCTGAACGTTCTTGTCGCGATGGTTGACCTCGCGCATCAGAAGATGCACGTCCTTGCGCTCGGTAATGTCCTGGTCGGTACCGGTGACGCACGTTGCTCGCACCGGGTGTCCTCGAAATAAGCAAGCCAATGCCGCGCCACCCAGCTGACCTTGCCGTCTGCCCGCCGAACCCGGTAGTCGATCGCGTGGGAGTTCGGATCCCGCGGGATGGAGCGCCGTCAGCTGTAACGTCGGCGGATCGTACCGCCACCATCCGAGCTGGGCGGTGCGGTGAGCAAATTGCGTCCACGACGCCGGGCATGTTTGTTGGCGCGTAGCGACCAGCCGACTCGCCGTTCGCCGCCGTCTTGTCACTCCCGCTTCGCGCCGATTCGCGCACCGCCTTGCCCAACCAGCCAGGGCTCAGGACCTGCTTCAGCTTGTTTGATGGCCGCCTCATGCGCAAGCACTCCAGCAGCGAGGGGGGGCGGCCGGGCGACCGCATGTCACGCCTGACGGCGACACCCAGCTGCAGCTGTAAGGCGACGTCCATCACCTGGCGACGGCTCGCCGCGCGCGGGTTATCGCCGATGACCGCGCCGCCTCGGGCCAATTCTACGCTGCCGGGCCGTGCGCAAGCTGGTATGTTTGGTGAAGCCAATGAGGCCCTCGATCATGGCCGCATCAATGTCGCGATGCATGTCCGCTGCGGTCGGCTTGGCGGCGGCGGTTCTCGTTGCGCTTTCGGCTGCGGCCGAGGAGTATCCGGTCCGTCCGGTGCGGATCGTCGTTGGCTTCGGTCCCGGCGCCTCGGGCGATATTGCGGCTCGGGTCCTGGCGCAAAAACTCGGCGCGCGGTTCGGCCAGCAATTCGTGGTGGAAAATCGTACCGGCGCTGGAAGCAGCATTGCCACCAATTTCGTCGCTCATGCCGCCAACGACGGCTACACGCTACTGCAGGGCACCGTCGCCAACACCATCAATCCGGCGATCACGCCGAACCTTGCCTACGACTTCGTGAAGGACTTTGTGCCGATTTCATTGTTCACGACGCTGCCGAACATTCTCGTCGTCCATCCCGCGGTCGAGGCAAGAAGCGTCGCCGAGCTGATTGAGCTGGCGCGGTCGCGACCCGGGGAATTGTCGTTCGGATCGGCCGGTGTCGGGTCCGGGTCGCATTTCAGCGGCGAACTCTTCAACGTGAGGGCGGGCGTCAAGCTGCTGCATATTCCCTATCCGGGCACCGCCCAGGCCGCCACCGATCTCCTGGGCGGGCGTCTGCAGGTGATGTTCTCGCCGGCATCGACAGTGCTGCCGTTCGTCGCCGAGGGCAAGCTCGTGGCGCTCGCCTCAACCGGGTTACGCCGGGCCAGCGCGGCGCCAAACTTGCCGACGATTGCGGAAGCTGGACTTGCAGGATTCGACACCTCGGGCTGGTTCGGGCTGCTGGCGCCCGCCGGAGCGCCGCGCGAAATCATCGAACAGCTGGCAGCTGCCAGCAACGAAGCGGCGAAATCGCCGGACGTGATTGCGGCGCTCGCACCGCAAGGCTACGACATGGCGGGCGGCAGCCCGCAGGAGTTCGCCACTTTCATCGCTAACGACTTGGCGAAATGGTCGCGCGTTGCCGCCGCGGCCGGGATCAAACGATAATCGATCGCCCGAGGTAACCCATCCCCGATTCAAATCAAAAGCGCGCAGCGCGCGCTTTGGAGGACTTGCATTCCGGTGCAGGTCAGTTGTTATTTCGGCGGCGTTCCGCCCTGGCTTTCGAGCTTTTTGCGCAACTCGTCGGCGCGCTTCTGCAAATCCTCCTGCAGCTTCTTTTGCTGCTCCTCGAATACCTTGGGGTCAGTCGGCGGGCCTTCATTGGCCTTCATGAAGCTGTTGCCTGAGTTGTCGGTCAGCGGTAACGGGAAGGTGATCGCAGCCGCCGCCAGATTGATCGCCTGGATCTGCAGCATCTGGCCTTTCTTGAGCTTGCTGACGAGTTCGGGCGTGGCCTCGTAGTCGGCCATGCAGCCGTTGGCGAAGCAGGTAAAGAACGCGCCGCTGATCGGCGCATCTTTGTCGATCACAATGCGGGTGCCGTATTGCAGCTGAAGCGGGCTCGGCAGGGTGACGCGGAACAGCTTCCTTTGCTCGCCTTCCGGCTCAATAAATGCCGCAGCGACAACCGGCTGACCCGCCTCGGTGCGGGCGTTCTTGCCGGTGAAACAGACTTCCTTGCCACCCGGTTCATTGCCTCTGCCGCAGAATTTCGCCCACGGCGAATAGATGAGTTGTGGCATTTCGAGTGAGGGGCTTTGCGCGGCCGCTGGACCGCCTGAAATGATTGCTGACGACAGGATCGCCCCGGCGATT
>JASHRR010001103.1 GCA_030037185.1 Xanthobacteraceae bacterium
ATACGAAAAAGAAAAACGCCGCGCGCGAGACCTCCACCCCAATGATTCCCACGCCTACACGGACGAGAAGGCAGCGTGGGTGCAAGTTATGGAGGCCAAAGCAGTCACGTGGTTCGCCGAACAGCGGCGGGACTCCCCAGGCGTGATTGAGAGCTTCGCCACCGACTGCGCCGGTCTCTTGTTCCGCCGTTAGCTTCCGCTGGACCCAATGGTCCAGTCGGATCAAGAACTGACCACGGCGCCCATCAATCTCTCGGCGCAGGTTCAGGGTGGGGCGTGAGCGGGAGGGCCATGAGCACTTCGTCGTAGTATCGCTTCCGACCTTCAGCGCCCGACGCTCGAGCCCGTATTCCTTGAATCCGGCCGCGCTATAAAGGCGACGAGCGGCGTGGTTTGAAGTCACCACAGTCAAACAAACTTCTTCGACCAGAGTCCGCGCATGCCCCACCACCTGCTGCACGAGGGCGGCGGCCAGTCCAGTCCCGCGCGCTTCGGGCCGGACATACATCCCCACCAACACGCCCTTATGCCGCAGTTTGACGGCGTCGTGCACTCGGAGACCTGCTACGCCGACGAGCCGCGAACTGTTCACCCAGCCACCGAAGACGGTGCTCGTTTCCAGACGCGCGGCCCACCATGAAAGTGGCTTGTCGGCCTCGTGCTCCCATGAAGACGCGAAGGCTCCTGGATGACCTTTCAAGCCTTCAAGGCGCAGACTGCGATAGTCCGCAACATCGCTCGTCCCGAGACGACGCACTTTGAGGAAAATTGGCGAAGCGGAAGCGACGGGCTTGGTCATGACGTTCGTATAACTGTGTTTATACGCGCGCGCAAACGGTCGCCTTTCGGTAATGGCGACGCCCACCCGGCAGGTGTGGTCTGCTTCTGAAGCGGAAGGGTTTACCGCATCAAAGGGGCGCCCCCTATCGCTGCCTGGGGAAAGTGATGGAAGCCCGAAACGGGCGGCCGGTTACGCTATGGGCGGGCGAATACCGAAGTCCACCAGGGTGGTTTTCATGCTACGCTCGATTGCCAATTATGAACTATAAGCGGGGTGCAAAAATGACCAAGTCGGAAATGATTGTTCTGTTTAGCCCGCGAAACCGACTGGAAGCAGGCGGGAGTTACCTATTACTTACAAGACAGTGGCAGAAATGATGACATAGCCGCACATGATTCACAGAGAATGGCCTTGTCAAAATGAGTTCGGTGAGAGGCCTTGCGCGCAGATCTTGGGGGACGCCTTTGGCTGACAGAGGCTGCTGCCGTCCATCGGGTGTCTTTCGACCATGCTTTACCCACCCTGACACGACTTCACGCGCCCGAAATTGTCGAGGCGACGGGTCCCAATATGAGCGGGTCCCTTCTCACCCATCGCATGTCAACCTGCGCCAACCAAGTCGCTCGTAGAACGGCACCATTTCGGGCGCGCAAAACAGCGCACCGATATCGAAGGCTCACCTGGCGGCAAAATGGACCCCTCCGGTCCCGCTGCGGGCGACAGACCGCCCCGGCAGCAAGGTATGGTGCCGAACCCGCGCCGCTTCGGCGGAGACACCGGCGGCCCTTCTCACTCGGTCCAGCTCATGGTGAAAGTGTCGTCACCTGTCCGCCAATCGCGTCACGACGCTGAGCATATTTTTGGCGTGATGATTAACCTTCGCGCATGAGGAAATGCTCCCGTTCCTCGCGGTCCTTGCGTTCGGTAATGTCCGCGAGGGTGCCAACGATGCCCCGCGACGTGTCGCTCGGGGCGGGCCCCTCGAAATAAGCAAGCCCTCTGCCGTCGGACGAAGCGGCAGTCGCCGAGGTCGACACCCTCATGGTGGAGCTTCGACGAGCCGCCGCCAGGCGACAGGTGGCGGAGCAAGACCTGCAGGCGAGTGAAGATCACTGCAGGCGAGTAATGATCAGCTGCAGGCGGGCAAAGATCGTCGTCAAATTGCCCTCAACTCTCCCAAAGTGGTCGGACCTTGTGCCGCCTGACCAACCGAGCGTGCGATTAGCCGGCCGGGCGATGAGGCCAAGGTGACCACCAGCGCAAATGCCGCTAACGCCGTGAAGACGATGGTCCACCACAGCTCCCAAACCCCCCCGAGCAGGGCCGCCGGGGCCTCTTCGCTCACTGACCCAGCAAAGAGCAGATGGGCGGATGGGTGACGTCGAGCCTGAAGGCCCAATCAAATTCAACTCTTTGGCTTTGAGATAATTTTGTCAGCGTTGTGGAACTGGCACGCTGCTTGCGTCGTGAGCTCCCGTTGCGTTGCAACCGAACGTTTCGAGGCGCCGTATTGCGATACGGCTAGCATCGAAAAGACGAGGAAACGGTATGACGCGTAAATTGAAGACGGCTCCCGCCAGTGCGGTGCGTCGTGGCGCAAACAACTTCGACGCCTCGCGCGTGGTCATGGGCGCGGTTGCCGCCGGGGTCGGCATTTCAGCCGCGGTGATACCCGGCACCGGGCAAACGGTCGAACCCGCCGCTACATCAGCCGGTAGCGGTATACAAATGGCCGCATCGATCCCGGATCTCTCTGGCATGTGGGGCCACCCCTTTCTCTGGCCGAGTTTCGTCTCGCCGCTATCGGGGCCTGGTCCGTTGGTGAACAAGTCGCGCCGCAGGCAAACTTTCGGCGCAGACGGGCCGCTTGCACCGGGCACGGACGTGTTCGTAAGCAACAATAACCAGCTTGTCGCCGATTATAGCAATCCGATCTTGAAGCCCAGCGCGGCGGAAGCCGTGAAGAAACACGGCGAAAGTGAATTGAGCGGCGCGGGGACACCGACCCCCGGCAACCAGTGTTGGCCCCAACCTCTGCCCTATATCTTTTGGAATTTTGGTGTGCTGATGCTCCAGCAGGCGGACAAGATCACAATCGTGTACGACGAGGATCACGAGGTCCGCCACGTGCGCCTGAACCAGCCCCACCCCGCGCAGGTGACGCCGTCCTGGTATGGGGATTCCGTCGGCCACTACGAAGGCGACACGCTGGTCATCGATACTGTTGGCATCAAAGCGGAGCGGCCGTTCGCCATGGTCGATACGTTCGGCACGCCCTACACGCAGGCTCTGCACGTGGTGGAACGTTACCGGCTCCTCGATTATGAAGCTGCGAAAGAGGGGCAAGAGCGGGCCGTAAAGGAGGTTTGGCGCATCCCCGGACCCGCGGAAGGCTGGGCACCCGATCCGAATTACAGGGGCAAGGGGCTTCAGCTTAATTTCACGATCGTGGATGACGGTGTCTTCACGATGCCCTGGTCCGCGACCGTAACGTATCGGCGCCCATTGGCGACCGAGTGGCCAGAAAACGTCTGCGCCGAAAACACCCAATGGCACCCAGGAACGTACGCCGCGGTCCCGGTGGCGGAAAAGCCGGATTTCTGAGCAGGAAAAGCAAGCGGATTTAAAATCGCGGTAGGACGGGTCGGGCGCGGCGGTCACGATGCCGCGTGGCGGACGCAGGCCAGGTGCCGGGCGCAAGCCCGCTGAACAAACGCATGATCGAGGCCGTCAAGCACATGGGGCCGGTCGGCGAACGCGCAATCGCCGTGCTGCATGGAAAGCTCCGGAGTGCCATGGAGCTGTCGCATCCAGGCTGCCTCGCTTAGCTGATCGTGCTTTCGGGCGCGCTCTGTAGTGAGTAAGCTTTGAAGTGATGCGCCGGCTTAACAAGCAGGCCCTGCTGCTCCCAACTGCCCGACCTGTGGCGAGCGTATGGAGCACCCGCTGGCCATCAACAGCGCCGAGTTTCGAGGGCGAGCGCTGGCGGACTTGGCTCGCCGTTCGAGGACACCCCCCGGCCACGGGCGCTATCTCAGAGCTGCAACGAGCAACGGATCCTAATCCGGTGCGCGCGCCGGAGCCGCCGGTCGGCGACATGGGTGCCGTCTATCTGTTCGAGCCAGCGGCGCCTCGGCCGGCTCTTCGCCGACCGCTCCGACAGCTCCTGACCGGCACGCCGGTGACCGTGGGGTCATTCGTGGGGCGTACTTAGTGACCGAACAGAAGAGGTCTGAAGGCGCTGAGTCCGCTCCGCAGTTACCCGGTCAGCGGCTGTTCGTTATCTGTAGCCCGCGGGGTAACACACCTTGAGATCCCCAGCGGTCAGCCTTGCCGTGACACTGCGCTCAGTGAGCGCGGCTAATTCCTCATCAGATCGGTTACGCTATAGCCAAGGTGCAATGCCGGCCGGTCAAGCTGGTCACGCGCTTGAGTGCTGACGCACGTCGTAAGGCGCACCTTGTCGCTGTCGGGGATCGCGATAGCGTCGCCGCTTCTCAGCACTGGCCAGGGGGCATGGCAAAACCCGAGTTTCGAGCGGTATCGGCTACCAGCAGGACTGTGCCGGGCAATTCGATCGTGCGAGATTCCCGGCACAAGGCGTAGAACGTCAGCTTATCTAGGAGGACCTGACCAACTGCGGGGCAGTTTAGTCTCAAAGTGACCGTGCAGCGAGGCAAGCTGCCATTCCAGCGGGTGAGAGTCCCGCCAACAGAGGAGATAAGTCCCTGTTGTAGTCATATCCAGCGACGGGGAGGGAGACCGATCCGTCGAAAGCCTGGAAGTAAAAGTCCCCGAGGGCTGGGGCGTCCCAGTCCGATCCGTGCAGGGGGGCAAGCAGCCTGGCAGGCCGCAGCGAAGCGAACCAGTGAAGCCACGAAATGAGACTCCCGCGTGGAACGGATTGCGGGAATGTTGGGAGTGCCGAGCCGGTGGTCATTCGGCGAAGGCCATGTCGGCATCGAAGTTTTGGACCATATCGATGTCGGACTCCCCGGGGTCGGAGAGGACGGCATGCCAGGAAGGAATGAGCAGTGAAAGCCCGTCATGCCGCGAGCGACATAACGGGCTCTGGACTAAACCGCTTTGCGGTAGTGACTCGTGGCAAGGTCCGGTGCAACCTCGCTGATCTTCCTGCATTCCCGATGAAGCTCGAATGCGACACCCTCAAGGCGCTGCTTGCAGCGCTTTCGTGTCGCAAAGGAGCTTCTCATGACTATTCTTCGACAACGGATGACCGAGGACATGCAGGTGCGGAATCTCTCACCGCATACGCAGGCGTCGTATCTCCAGCAGGTTTCGCTGTTCGCACGCTACTTTCGAACGTCGCCGAATGCTTTGACCCGCGAACACATCCGGACCTATCAGATCTACCTCACGAACGAGAAGAAGCTGGCGCCCAATTCGATACATTTGGCTGTTGCGGCGCTTCGGTTCCTTTACAAGGTTACCCTCAAGAAGGACTGGGTCTTTGGAGAAGACATCCCGCTTCCCAAAAAACCACAGAAGCTCCCAGTCGTCTTGAGCCCTGAACAAGTCCGACATTTCCTCAGCTGCATAGACTGCAACAAACATCAGGTCATCCTGACCACCTGCTACGCGGCGGGCTTGCGCATTTCGGAAGCCGTCCGGCTGAAGGCCACCGCGATCGACAGCTCGCGGATGGTCGTTCGTGTCGAGCAGGGCAAGGGTCGCAAAGATCGATTCGTGATGCTCTCGCCGATGCTGCTGGAGATCCTGCGGAGGTACTGGAAAGGCGTTCGCCCGAAGGAATGGCTGTTTCCAGGCGTTCGCGACGATCGACCAATCACGAAGGACGCCGTAGAAGCAGCCTGTCAGAAAGCCCTTCGTCTGTCCGGTCTCTCTAAACCCGTGACCCCACATTCACTTCGGCACGCATTCGCCGTCCACCTCCTTGAATCCGGCACCAATCTGCGGACCATTCAACTTCTGCTCGGCCATCGTAGCCTTGCGACCACGGCCCGCTACCTGCGCATCGCTACCACCAAGGTCTGTGCAACGCAAAGCCCGCTCGACCTGTTACCGCGTCCACCTGCCGCTGAACCCGAGCCGGTACCGCCGAAACACTTCTGATCTTCAGGCCGATGGCCCGCTCGGGGCTGGAGGTGGCGGATGTGTTCCGCCGCTACGGCACAGCCTATCGTGAGACCCATGGCGACTCGCTATGCACCGCACAGCGTCGCGCCATGAGTGCGATCGAACTGTGTCGAACCGCCGCACTTGGTGGTCACGTGGAGCGTTGCGATCGCTGTGACCACCGGCGCGTTTTCTACAACAGCTGTCGCAATCGCAACTGTCCAAAATGCCAGTCGCTGGCGCGTGCCCAGTGGCTGGAAGCGCGTCAGTCCGAGCTTCTCGACACTCCATATTTTCATGTGGTCTTCACCATGCCGCAACCCATCGTCGCTATCGCCCTTCAAAATAAGGAGATCCTCTACAACATCCTGTTCCGGGCTACCGCTGAGACGCTACGAACCATCGCGGCAGATCCCAAGCATCTGGGGGCCCAGATCGGCTTCTTCGCCGTCCTTCACACCTGGGGCCAAACTCT
>JASHRR010001104.1 GCA_030037185.1 Xanthobacteraceae bacterium
TGCCGCCGACATGACCAACGAGCGCGCCCTCAACCCGCAGCGCGAGCCGCAGAACTGGATACTCCACCACGGCAACTATCAGGGCCACCGCTTCTCGCTGCTCACGCAGATCAACACCGAGACCGTCAGGAATCTCAAGCCGGCCTTCACGGTCGCGCTCGGCGGGTTCCAGAGCGGCGGGCGCTACGCGTTCGGCAATCTGGAAGCGACGCCGCTGGTCGAAGACGGCATCATGTACGTACCGGACGGCTGGGGCTCGGTCTATGCAATCGACGTTTCGGCCGGCAAGAAGGGCGTCATCAAATGGAAAATGGACCCCGGCACCGACCGCGCCTGGGCCGGCGACGTCGCCTGCTGCGGGGTCAACAACCGCGGTGTCGCGCTGTGGAAGGACAAGGTGATCTCAATCGCGCTTGACGGGCGCATGTTCGCAATCAACAAGGCGACCGGCGAACTGGCGTGGGAACGCAAGATCGCCGATCCGGCGATCGGCGAGACGATCACCATGGCGCCGCTCGTCATCCGCGACCTCGCCATCGTGGGCACCGCCGGGGGCGAATTCGGCATCCGCGGCTTCATCGAGGCGACCGACCTCAACACCGGCAAGGCGGCGTGGCGCACCTACACGATCCCGGGCGCCGGCGAGCCTGGCAACGAGACCTGGAAGGACGGCAGGGAGCGCTGGAAGCACGGCGGCGCTTCGGTCTGGGAGACCGCGACCTACGACCCGGAAAGCGATACCTTCTATCAGGGCATCGGCAATGCCGGTCCCGACTGGGACCCGGAATATCGCCCCGGCGACAACAAGTGGGCCGCGAGCGTGCTGGCGCTCAGCCCCAACGACGGCAAGATCAAATGGGGCTACCAATATACCCCCAACGATCCTTACGATTACGACGAAATCTCCGAGCACCCGATCATCAACGCCAAGGTCAACGGCGAGGACCGCAAGCTCGTGGTCCATGCCGCCCGCAATGGCTATTTCTACACGCTCGACCGCATCAATGGCTCGTTCATCGCCGGCAAGCAATATACCTATGAGATGAACTGGACGCCCGGCCTCGACGCCAAGACCGGCAGGCCGCTCACCTACAACCCCAATGCGGACGTCCAGGCCTATACTGAGGGAACCCACGGCAGCCGCGTCCGGCCAAAGGGCGACAAGCTCTGCCCGGCTCATGCGGGCGGCAAGAACTGGGAGCCGTCAGCCTACAATCCGGAACTTGGCCTCATCTACATTCCTTCCATCGAAGGCTGCAATTACATCGAAACCGTCGAGCAGAAGGACTTTGTCGATCAAGGCGGTGCCGTCAAGCCACGAGAGCGGTTCAGCGGCGGCGCGCCTGTGTTCCGAGAGCGGCTCTACGGCAGCCTCAAGGCAGTCGATCCGACGACCGGCGAACTCAAGGCGGACCTCAAGCTCACTTACCCGAACTATTCAGGCGCGCTCGCGACCGCCGGCAATCTGGTGTTTATCGGCAGTGTCGACGGCACCTTCTCGGCCCACGACGCCAACACGCTGAAAGAGCTGTGGAGCTTCAACACCGGCACCGGCATCAATGCGCCGCCGATCAGCTACGCGGTGAACGGCAAACAATACGTCGCGGTTCTGGTCGGCTCGCGGCAATCCGCCAACGTCTTTCCGTTCTCGCCAGAGCTGAAAAACACGTCGACCGCGTCCATGCTGTTCGTGTTCAGCCTGTGAGAGCGTCCCAATGAAGTCGATGGGAAAGAAGAGCGTCTAAAATGAAAGTCATGTCAGAACTCTGCCGGCCCGCAGGGATGGCTGCAATCGCTGCGTCTGTTGCGCTTCTAATCCCCGTCAGCGCCACTGCGCAGGCGCAGTCGAGCGCCGAACAGGCGCGCTTGCTCGAATTCGGCAAGGAGATCTTCAAGAGCAAGGCGGTGTGCCAATACTGCCACAAATGGGATGCCTCCGGCGACCAGGGCTATGGCGGCAATGCACTGTCGCTGCGCGCCACCCAGCTCACCCCCGAGCAGCTGACCGAAGTCGTGAAATGCGGCCGGCCCGGCACCGGCATGCCGTACCATGACCGCTTCGCCTACACGGACAAGCGCTGCTATGGCTACACGCGCGAAGAGATGGGCAAGGACATGCCGCCGGCCGGCAATGATTTCCTGTCAAACCGCGAAATCGACGCGGTGGTGAAATATCTGTTTGCCAAGGACGTTGGCAAAGGTCCGGCCACTTACGAAGATTGCGTGGATTTCTGGGGCAAGGATACCAAACAGTGCGATCCCATGAAAAAATGAAAGCCGCTGCGGCATGTGGGGTGGGCAAGATTGCCGGCCCCGGCCGGAATCCTGACGCAGGCATCGCCGGCGATTTTAGCCACGCCGCCATGCGGACGGGCCTGAGAGCGTGGGCAAAGGCGCCAAGCACGCGCGTTTGCCCGCCCTACCGCGCCGCAGGCGTTGCGCTGGCTGCACTCCTTATCGCCGCCACCGCTCACGCCCAGCCGCGCCGCGATCCCGGCGAGATTCACGGGCTCAAGCTCGGCCTGAAGGCCGACGAGATGTCGACCGACACCTTCGGCGACCTCGCCTGCGGCAGCAATGGAGGGCCGTCGCGGCAGCGAATCGACGACTGGAGCGAGTTTCGTAAATGCCGGCCGGAGCCGAGCGGCCTCTATGAAGTCAACGCCCGCTTCGACGACGAGCAGGAATATATTGGCCGCGCCATTGACGATCCGTTATACGCTCAAGGCCGTGTCGGCACCCGCGTAGCCGGTCATCCGGTGATCCTCTCGGTACTGTTCGACAAGGACGGCGTGCTGCGCGGGATACGCATGGTCAGCGATCCGCGCGCCTCGATCACCGAGCGGCGCATGGCCCACATGTTGCGCCTCGCCGTCATCAACCGCTACGATCCCGACGGCTGGACCTGCACCGACCTGCCGCCCGCTCCCGGAGAGACCCCGGTCGGCGGTGGCGTGTTCATCAAGCAGCGCTGCGAGAAGCGGACGGCCGAACGTAATCTCTTTCTCGAAGCGCACTTCCTGCGCAAGCCCGGGCAGAGCGAAGTCGATCCGGCCACCGGCGAGCCGACCACCGGCCAATTCGAGAGCTGGACGCGCTTTGAGCTGATGGATCCGAATTACAAGAAGCCATGACGCGGCCCGTCTCGACAGGGAAGTTTGGATCATGAAATGCCCCCTCCCCGCCATCCTGCTCGCCATTGCGACAAGTGTTGCTGCATCGCCCGCCCACGCGATGTGCTCGTCGTGCAACATCCAGACAAAGACCCCGTCTGCCAAGGAACCCGGCAAGTTCGACTACCGTGTCAGTTGCATCATCGACGAGAGCGGTGACGAGGTGAACACGGTCGTATCGGCTGCTACCGACGAGGAAGCGATCGAACTGACCAAGAAGAAGGGATGTTGATGAGGAGGCGGGCAAAAGGACGGCGTCCGTGCGGTGCACTGCGAGACCGGCAGAAAGCGTTAGGCGCAGGTGACGGATACCGACGCTAATTCTTGCACGGCCATGCGTCATGCAATGCGTCGAGTACAAGCACAGTAAATGGTAGGGGCCCTTCCCGGGGATGCGTTTCACCGTACCTCACCACAACCATCAGGACCTGTTCGATGGTGACTTGCTCGGGTACGGCGGCACACAGCAGTGGGTCTAGATGTGGAATATCGCCCACCGCCTGCATCGCTTTCAGCAAACCCGACATGTTGACGACGCCTTCGATTAGTCCAGCGCACCGTCCGACCAGGTAAGAATCCGAAGGGTTGTCAACCACCTGACCTGCGGTGAGTTTGCAATATGGGAGCATGTAATTTGCGCTGTGTGTGTTCTCGGCTGCGTTTGTGTTGATCATTGTGGTCATTAGCATTGCCAACACGCACACCAACATCGATCTCATTCTTTCACTTCCTCACCTGTTTGCGTCTCACAATCAATTCCGACGGAACTTTGCCGCCACCTTGCGGCCGCGGCATCTCGGGGCGCATGACACAGACCTCATCCTGAGGCCACCCTGTCAGCGCGGCCGTCCTCAAGCTTTCGAAGGACCCGTGACCACGGGCACGATTGCCGTGAGGCCGCCTTCGAGACGCCCGCATGGGCGCGCTCCTGATACGATGATATCTGAAGGATTCGCAGCGCGGGAGCGCTCTGCTGGCTTGCCCCCCAACGGAGCAGCGGCCACAGGAACCGTGATGTGATAGTGCTGCGCGAGCAACGCCTCAACTCGCTTGCCGCCTTTTCGCCAGCATCAGGCGCTGCGGCAATCCCTTGAAGCATCAAGATCGGAGCAACGAACGCACCGGGGCCAAAAACTGGCTGTTGCGGCCTGTTGAGCGAGTTGCGGTGGTTCGCCAACTCTCCGAGGTCACAGGATCGAACGCGTTCGCCGTTTTGACCTCACAAGCTGCGAGAGGCCTCAGGGATAAGCCTGAAATCTTCTCGCTTCATTTTCACCGACTCGACAGCCCGGCACCCGCCGCCAGAAACTGCGCTGCTTCTCGCACTGTCGCTTTGCCGGTGTCGCGATCGACCATGTAGTTGGCCCGCCGCATGCGCTCGACCGGGATGGCGCCGATCAGTGGAGCGAGGGCTGCGCGCAGGGCTTCATCATTGCGGCGGCGCGGCGAGATCAGAATGACGGCGTCATAGGACGGAATGGCGCGCTTGACATCGGGGAGCACCACGAGATTGTCCGCTGCGATCCGCCCATCGCTTGAAAACGCCGAAATCACGTCGACGCTGCCCTCGGTAATGGCGCGATACATGAAGGTCGGATTGTACGACTTCTCCTCCGCGAAACTGAGGCTATAGGCCCGTTTCAAAGCTGCCCATTCCGGCCGGCCGAGAAATTCCAGATCGCTGCCGAGCTTAAGACCCGGCGTCAGCGGCGCAAGTTCCGCGATACTGCTAATCTTTGACTCGGTTGCGCGAGCGGGCCGCATCGCCAGCGCATAAGCATTCTCGAAGCCGAGCGCACCCAGAACCGTCACCCCATACCGTTCGCGCAGTGCGGCCGTGAGCGCATCAAGCATCGCCTCGCGAGACATCGGATCGCTGCGCCCCAGCACGTTGGTCCACAACGTGCCCGAATAGTCCACATAGGCGTCGATGTCGCCGCTCGCCAAGGCACGGAAAATCACGGCGGAGCCGAGCCCCTGCTTGCGCTCCACGTGATAGCCCGCCGTCTCCAGCCGCTCCGACATCAGCTCCGCAAGGATGAACTGCTCGGAGAAATTCTTGGCGCCGATCACATAGCCGCGACCGTGTGAGGCGCCGATCGGCATTGCCGCTGCCGCAATGCCGATGGTGAGCACGGCGAGCCCCGCGGCCATCGGCGCTACGCGTCGGCTGACCGCAGCCGCCTCGATCAGGCCGAGCGTCCCGTCGACAACAAGCGCCAGCGCCACGACGGCGGCGCAGCCGATCAGCACTGAGATCCAATTCTCGGTCTGCAGACCGGAAAAAATGAAATTGCCGAGGCTGGTCTGACCGACCGTGGTGGAGAGCGTCGCCATGCCGATGGTCCACACCGCAGCCGTGCGGATGCCGGCCATGATGACCGGCGCCGCGAGAGGAAGCTCGACCTGCACCAGCTTCTGGCGTCTCGTCATCCCGACACCGTCGGCCGCCTCAAGGTAGGCGGCGTCGACCCCGAGCAGGCCGGTCACGCCGTTGCGCAGAATCGGCAGCATCGAATAGATCGTGAGCGCCAGCACCGAGGGCAGAAAGCCGAGCGCCGGCACGGGAGTTCCAAACAGCATCACGGTGAGCGCCGAGAGCCCGAGCAGCAGCGGATAGAACAGCGCCAACAGGGCGAGCCCCGGGATCGTCTGCACCAGGCTGGCGACCGCCAGTACGGCAAGGCGCAGCCGCCGATGCCGCGACGCCAGCACCGCGAGGGGCAGGCTGATCGCCACGCCAAGCGCCAGCGCGGCCGCACTGAGAAGCACGTGCTGCGCGGTGTAATCCGCAAGATGCGAGAGTACGTCGGAGAATCGATCATCCATGGCGGACTACCGAGTGACTGCGCTGCCGTTTGCTTCGAGAAGGGTGCGGATGCGCTCTGCCTGCCGTCGCGGCATCGCCATCAAGGCCGAAACCTCGGCGCTCGGGTGCCCGGATAACAGCGCTCCTGGCGTGTCGTCCGCCACGATGCATCCGGCGCCCATGACGATTATGCGGTCGGCGAGCAGCACCGCCTCCTGGACGTCATGGGTGACCATGACGCTGGTCATATCAAGCCTGTGATGCAGCGCGCGGTAGGCGGTTCCAAGCGCA
>JASHRR010001105.1 GCA_030037185.1 Xanthobacteraceae bacterium
ATCCGTGGGCAGCCATCTCCGGAAATTTTGCGCTTGCGTCGTTGCCGCTGTTGCCTTGATCAGCAACGTGCGGGCGCAGGAGCCAACCTTGCGTCCCTTGGGCATCGGCCTCGAGGATATCGATTATCCTTATTCGGTGCACTTCTTCGATCTTACAATCGAGGGCCAGGCATTACGCATGGCGTACATGGATGTTGCGCCAAGCGGACCTCCAAACGGAAAAGCAGCGGTGCTCCTGCATGGCAAGAGCTTTTCCGGCGACTACTGGGCGCCCACCATTGCTAAGCTTTCAGCCGATGGTTATCGCGTCGTCGTGCCGGACCAACTCGGCTTCGGCAAATCTGCCAAGCCTGATATTCGCTATAGTTTCGATCTCCTCGCGCGCAACACCAAAATGCTGCTTGACAACCTCGGCGTGACCCGCGCGGCGATCGTTGGTCATTCGTTTGGTGGGATGCTCGCCGTTTACTTTGCGCGTGACTATCCCGAGACGACCGCCGTTCTTGCGCTGGAGAACCCGATTGGCTTGGAGGATTACCGCAGCACCATTGCACCGCAGCCTATCGACACGCTTTTCAAGACCGAGATGGCGCAGACGCCTGAGAGCTATCGCGCGTTCATGACGGCCTTTTTCGTCGGCTGGCCTCCCGTCGCACAACACTATGTCGACATCTTATCGCGTGTCCTGCTAAGCCCCGAATATCCGCGCTGGGCGCGCGCTTCGGCCCTGATCTATGAAATGATGTTCGAGGAGCCAATTCGACACGAATACCCGTTGCTCAAAATGCCCGTGTTGCTCATCATTGGCCAAGCCGATCGCAGCGTGTTTTTCCGTCGCTACGCCTCACCCGAAGCCATCAAGCCGCTCGGCAACTGGCCTTTACTGGGCCGACAGGCAATTAAAGAGGTGTCCGACGGTAAACTGGTCGAGATCTCTGGCGCTGGCCACGTCTCGCACGTTGAGAAGTTTGATGAATTTCAGGCAGCACTAGATGCCTTTATCGCAGCGCGTTTCCACTAATGCGCCATACAGTGTCGTTTCGAACTTCTAACAAACCGGATTCGACTGTTCACGATTTTTCCAGATGTTCCCCGAGTGGTTCGGTACGGAGCACGCGGTGTTGGAGAAGCGTCATGTGTCGGCAGAAACGATGTTTGAAGCGCCATGATGAATTGTCAGCCGCGCGGCCGGCGCACAGGGTACTACCTTGCCATCGCTGCGGGGCCCACACCAATCTTTATCATTGGTGGCCACCCCGAACCCGAATGCTTTCATGTTCGGGCCGATGAAGCCGCCAATGGCGGCACCGGCGCTCGTTGCGTCTGCGTTGGAGCTCAGGAACAGGAGTGTAGCGGTTTCGGAGTTCGTCCGCGGCTGGCGCGCTCTTGTCGCGTCGTCGCTCGGCGTCGGAGTCGGTTTGGGTGGCGTTCCGTTCTTCACACTCGGCGTGTTCCTGAAGCCGCTGTCGGAGGCGTTCGGCTGGAGTCGTGCCGAGCTCGGCGCAACCAGCATGTGCCTTTCCATCGGCGCGGGATTGAGCACGCCGTTCATCGGCGGGCTCGCTGATCGGCTCGACCTTCGGCGCATCGCGCTTCTCTCCCTCGTCGCTATGAGCGTCGCGTTTCTTGGATTGACGCAACTCAATGGCGACATCCGCATGCTCTACCTTGGAATCGTCCTGCTGGCCCTCTTCGGCTGCGGGACGTCGCCTCTCATCTGGGCGTACGCAGTCACCACTTGGTTCGATAACGCTCGCGGCCTCGCGCTCGGCTTGACGCTCGCGGGAAGCGGCGTCGCGGCCATCGCCTCGCCGCGTCTTGTCGACGCCCTGATCGCATCCCATGGCTGGCAAGCCGGATACATCGGCATTGCTTGCTTTACCGGTCTGATCGCCCTACCCATCATTTGGCTTCTATTCCCCGGCAAGCGGCCGCACATGGTAGGGGCCGAGGCAAAAGCAGCTATCCAGCCCGGCATGTCTGTTCGAGACACGGTGCGATCGCTGCGTTTCTGGCAACTTGCTTGGGGCGTCTTGCTCGTCAATGTCGCGATCGGCGCGATTCTCGTCCATTTCATCGCTCTCCTGACTGACCAAGGGATGACGCGAGCGACGGCCACTTCCATTGCCGGCATGCTGGGGGGCGCTGTTCTGGTCGGCCGGCTTGGCATCGGATACCTGATGGACCGTGTTGGTGCCTGCGCTCTCGCCGGCATCGTCTTCACCTTTCCCGCGGTCGGTCTCGTGCTGTTAGCGACGACGCCGGATGGCGCCGCCTTGGCGTCGGTCAGCGGCATCCTGTTCGGATTGGCATCAGGATCGGAGGTCGACCTGCTCGCCTATATTACGGGACGGATGTTCGGATTGCGACGCTTCGGCACGATATATGGCCTGCTCATCGTTGCGCATCTCATTGGCGGCGGCACCGGACCGATACTGTTGGGTCATGTGCACGATGTGCGCGGCAGCTATGGGCCAGGACTCGTCGCCATCGCGGCAGCCTGTGTCTTCGGCGCTCTCTTGATCGGCTCGATCCCAAGACTTTCTAGCTTACCGGCGGCCGACGCGCATTGAGGCGCCGCCACGCTGCCGGACTTTCTCCGACCATCCGCCCGAACCGGCGGGTCAGGTGACTTTGATCGGAAAACCCAAGTTTTGCCGCGATGTCAGCAATGGGCACGGACGGGTCTAGCAGCAGATCCTTTGCCTTCTCTAAGCGGCACTGTTCCAGCCACTGGTGCGGCGTACGACCCGTCGTCGCGCGAAATGCGCGCGCGAAGTGTCCGACCGACAGTCCGCACTCCCTGGCGATCTCGGGCAGGCTTAAGGGCTTCACGAGGTTATGCTCAAGAAGCTCTTTGGCGCGCCGTTCCTGGTAGGCGGCCAAGCCTCCTTTCGCGATGACAGCACCGCGCCGGAATCCGCCGTAACTGTGTGCAAGGTGGGCGCAAATCGCGGTACCAAGACAGTCGATGACGAGCGCCCCGCAGTCGTCCGGGCGCACGAACGCCTGACACAGCGCCTCCGCCACGCTGCAGACGACAGGATCGAGCGTTCCCGGCATGCACGCCAACCCAGCGATCCGAGGCCCGCCCGCATCGTCGGCAAACGCGTCAAGTGCCAATCGCGGCAACGTAATGCAAATGGTTTCGTGTGGCTCGTAGAGATGGGACGAATACCCTTCGGCCAGATGCACGATGCGCATGGTACCGGGGGCGTAGGATTGGGAGATGACGATCTGTCCGCCGCGCCACATCTCGTGGCGTTTGATTCCGGTCAGGTAAAGCGCCAACACGAAGCTGTCATCGCGGGGGGTCTCTGGTCGGCGGCCCAACTGGGCCGGGCCGCAGGAGAACCTGTTGATCTGAATAGCGCTGTTCGAAGATATCCTGGCGAACAGCGCCGGAGCATCGTCGAGGCCGAGGACGCGCGCAACAGCCCCGGGGCCGGCCACTCTCAACGCCGTTGCGGCGCGGGCTGTCTCGTAGCGCGGTGATCCCATCGGACCTCCGAGGAAACGTTCCAGACAATCACCACGTTTGGATTTGAGCCAAACTCCTTCACTCCGATCACATGCCGACCGTACATGCCCCGTGAGATTTATTCAATCTGTAACAGCGGCAAAAGTCGTGGCAGCGGTACGATTATAAGATTCCTAACGGTCGCTGTTATGTGGCGCTCCGAAACGTCAAGGGCGTGATGGCCGCCTACCGCGTGCGGACCGACGGCATCCTGAAGCGCCTCAAACGCTGGCCCTCCGAGCTGGAGCAGTGGTGAGGAGCGACGCGGTATCGACACTGCCTGGCGGCCTTCGGGCCGCTCTTTTTTTGTTGTGGCGTCCCTTCCGGTCAATCCGACCAATTGCGGCGATCCAGCGCCAACCAGCACAAGCGGAAGGTTTTGTTGTGCAGCTTGATCAATTGCCATTATCAAGGCGCTGAGTTCGATTTCGCTGAGATATTGCATCTCATCAATCATAATGGCGACAGGGGTCCTACCGGCTGCGGCCGCTTTGGCAACAGTGACCAGCAACTCGGGAAGATCGACCTCAAGATCTCCGCTATCCGCCGCGCCGGCCGTGTAGTCGATTCCGACCTCGACCTCAGCAAATTTGACCTTCAGGGCATTGGCAAATCCCCTAAGCACCACAAGTCCCTTTTTTGCGTATTCCTTGATGTTTTCAAGTTTATCAAGGTACAATAGTGTCTGTCTAAGGTGCGGTACAAGCAATCCCGGTAACTTTTTATTTTCATGAGCCTCAATCATTATGTGTCTATACTTCAGCTTCTCCGAAATGCCCTTTATTTTCACTTAAGAGTACGGTTTTACCAACTCCTCGGAGGCCTACCAAAAGGAAACTCTTTTGCGCTCCGACCTTGCGTCACCCTGGCCAAGGTCACTTGGGCCCGCTCCAGGATGTCGTCGCGGCCAGCAAGTTCGGGAGGCTTTGTGCCGGCGCCAGGGGCGAACGGGTTTCTTACGGGGTCCATTTTGAGAAATCTTACTCGTCCTTACAAATCTTACTAAGGGCCTGAAATCATGAAAGCGCACTCAACGCAATGGCGATGACCTACCGGGCAATCTCACGGTCGGCCGTAGGCTGCCCCAACGGCATTATCTTACCGCTAAAAATATCAATTCTCGGCGGCAAAAATCTGGCGGAGTCGCTTATGTGATCTTGTTGGCTCCCATCATCGCGTTGCTCATGACGGGGCCGGATCGTGGGTTGGATCGTAAGGGGCTTTCAGTGCGAGCGCCTGCCCAGCACGGGATGCCCACGTTTGGGTTGGCGGTTGGGAAATCGCTCGTAACCGATTGATCTCGCACGGCCACTTTTGCCTCTGGTTGGGAAAAAACCATAATCAATTCAATGCCGGACATTGGACTCTTAATCAGCGGGTCCAAGGTTCGAGTCCTTGTGCGCCCACTACAATCAAATTACTTAGCAAACGGTAAAGTTTGACGATCGGTTGGGGAACCGACCGGGAACCACCGACCCTAATGCCGGGAGCCCGGCGATCCACGCAACTCAGTTGGTGGAGCACGTGACTGAAATCACGGTGTCGGCGGCCATTGAAACCTATGTCTCGGGCCGCTCACACAAGACAATTTTCCATTTTCGAACGCCGCGACGGAGCCGTTTTTCAAGGTCTGCCAGCGCCGGGCCGGCACCGGATAGAGATTCTCGGTCTGATGGTGTCTGTACCGACATGCGTGAAATGATCGAGCTTCACGCCAAGTTCGGCATGGTCGAAGTGGCGGCGAAGTAGGCCGTAGCAGATTCTGGCAATTCGTTTGCGCGCGCATCACCGTTGAGGCCGATCGTCAGGGCGTTGCGTCCTTGCTGTTGCACCATACAGACTTTACGTGCCGGCGAGCGCCTGGACGAAGGGCGGCAACGAGCTCGGCCATGATGGCGAGTTCGGCGCGTTGCCGTACCGGCTGCTGATCTCGACGCATGATGTCAGCGGTGCTGCGGGAAGCGGTTGGTTGCTTTTCCCTGGCAAGCCCCTCCGGCTCGATGGGCGGACCGATCGACCGAAGCGAACGGCCGAGCCTGCCCCGAAGCGGCACCAACGGCTTGGACGATCGACGAGCACTTGCAGACGCGTTATCCGCAGCCCTCATCACAACATTCTTCCCCTTCCCATGCCTCACGGCCCTCGCGGACCACGAACCAGACAACTCCAACCGAGGCCACCGGGTCTACCCACCAAGCACCAATGAAGAACTGTGCTGCGAGCGCGCCCACGACAACGAAGGCGAGCCAACCACATGTGATGCTCTCAACTGCATCCGTCCGAAGCGCTCGGCTGCCGAGTGCGCTCGCAACCCGCAGCTTGCGCCGCGAGAGGAAGTACATGATCGGGATTGCAAGCAAGCTGATGATGAGACCTGGTATAGAGAACTCGCCGCCCTCATGCATCCAGAGCTTCCATGCCGCACTTGCAACAACATAGGCGGCAAGTGCGAATAAGAGGGCACCACCGATACGAGAGGCTGTCCTCTCAGCACTCTCTGCAAAGGCTTGTCCATGTCGCAACTCGGCTGTTAAGCGCCAAACAAGAACGCACGCTGACGCCAGTTCTATCAGGCTGTCGATGCCGAAGGCAGTGAGCGTAAGGCTGCCCGCCGCAATACCCGAAACAATCGCTACGGCGGCTTCCAACACCATCCACGCAAGAGTCATGTACTCAAGCAAACGCCTGCTCGATCATCGCCGCCCGATTGTTGGTTGCCGAAGATGGACTTGCGATGCTCATTTGGGGAACCCGATAAGTATGCCGATGGAAACTGCAACGGACTGCCGTCCATTACTTGGGTTCACGCTCCAGGTCGGTTCGATAAACCAATCGAGATTCTTAGTGGGCCAGAACATCCAATCGAGCGCGAATTCAACGCTCCACGAATCACCTCGTTCGAGGCCATTGATGGTCTGTGAAAAGGATGGACCCAAGCCGACCATGAATTCGGCGGTAGGGGAAAGGTGAAACGGCTTCTTGAAAAGAACGTCACCGGATAGTTCGGTGTGTCCGGCGGTTGCGAGCGTCGTAAAGCCAAGTTCCAGCTCGAACCAATTTTCTATGGGTTCAACCTCCCGTGCAATCGTGCCCCCAAAATTTGGACGCTCGCCATTGAGAGACCATTCCCCGGCATGCCAATCTCCAAGATGAAGCTATGCTCAGAATAACTTTCGTCACGCTCCTGTTCTTCATCTTCTTCGCGATCGTCTTCGTTCTTGTGCTTGCGAGCAGTCTTGGCAATCTTTTGCGATGAACCGTGACCGTCGGCCTCGGCGGCGAAAAGGGCGTTCGGCCACCACGGTGCCGCTCCGATTCCGAGATTGCGACCAACGGCATAACCGTCTTGTCCGTTCCAGGAAACCCGGCACCATCCGTTGCGGTCAATCGTCGACCCCGACCGCCGTTCCCTTGGGAATGAGCGTCAGGATTTCGCTATCGGTTCGGGGGCCTTTTCGCAGGTTGGTCTGCGCGATCGTTATTGTTGGCTTGAACCCTTCGCCGGGCTCCTTCGCATCCACGGCCACGGCCGCAAAGCCGCAAGCGAGCGCTGCAAAAAAACGATGTAAGAAAGCGTGCGGCGATCGATTCGCTTGAGTTCATATGTGCTATATGCATCCTCTAGCCACTAGAGGATCAATCACAATGTCTCGCACTGGTGTCCCGATTGGTGTCGCCTCCATCACCAGCGGCGTGAACGTGCCGACCATACGCTATTCCGAGGCGATCGGTCTTCTGCTAGCCCCGCCGCGTACGAGGAGCAACCGACGGAATTACGATGCTGCCGACCTCCGCCGGCTCGTCTTCATCCGGCACGCGCGCGACCTTGGTTTCGAAATGGTGGGCGAGGCTCGGCGAGGTTGAACGGCGGATCGAGATACTGCTGAAGCTAAAAGCCGAACTGAAACGCATGATAGCGGGTTGTTCGCGAGGGCGGGTCGCCCAGTGCCGCATAATCGAGGCGCTCGCAACGCCCACGCCCGTCAGCATCCCTGCCGATGTCGATAACCGGCGTTTGCCGCCGTGAAAACAGCGCGGAGGTCGGTTATTGGCCTCCTGCCCTCGCATACGTGCCACGGGTAGCAGCCATCCAGGGATAAGCTGCTGTCGATGAGGTGCCGGTGATCGCGTGAGGGCGCAATTTTCGCCCAATCGTGGAAGGCCTCGACCATCCCGAAACATCTGGGACGCGGTGCGCCATCGCGACCGCACCTCCACGGCAGCAGCGGGCGGCGCATAGTGCTGTAACGTCGAGGAACCGAGGTGAGCTGCCTGGTGTTATTCGCCTGGGCTATAGGGCAATCGAAAAAAAGAATTTTTCATGTATGTCGACTTCTGATCATTATCGCGCGCTCGGAGTCGGCGCCACGGGGCGGCCGGGGGAGGGAGCGTGAGGTATGAAGGGACTTGTGTTGTCCGCGGCTTGTTCCGCGGCGATGGTTCTTGGATGCGTGTGCGTAGCGGATGCGGCAGATATCGACAGCTTGGTGACGAAAGCTCCGGTGGCAACCAATGCGCCACCGCCGCCGGCTACCTGCACGAGCATTCCGGATTTCTTTCTAACGGCCTGTCAATTGAGTTGGTACGGCGTCAGGTTTTACGGGACGGTCGACGTCGGCTTCGGCTACCAGACGCACGGGGCTCCGTTCGATCCGAACTTCGTTACCGGGGCCTCTTATTTCCTCCAGAAGATGAACAGAACCGCGATGTGGGGCCTCGCGCCCAACGGCTTGAGTCAGTCAAATGTTGGCGTCCAAATAAAGGAGCCACTCAGTCCGGGCTGGTCTTTTGTCGCGCAGCTTGAGGCCGGGTTCGACCCTTATTCTTTGCACTTTGCCAATTCAACCGAGTCGGTGTTTGCGAATGCCGGCGTGCCGGTCAATCAGCAAACCACCAACGGTGACGCGAGCCGGGCGGGCCAGTTCTACAATTCCCTAGGATTCCTCGGCATCAGTTCAGACTCGTTTGGGACTCTGACCCTCTTTCGGCAAAACGCGCTCACGACCGATGGCGTTCTTGCCTACGATCCGATGGGCGGTTCATACGCGTTCTCGCCGATCGGCTTCTCGGGAACGGTCGCGGGCGGCGGCGACACCGAAAATTCAAGATACAGCACCGCGGTGAAATATCGAGTCGCCATCGGCGACTTCCGGGTGGCGGCACTCTGGCAATTCGGCGGATACGAGTTAAACAACGGCTCGAACGGCGCCTTTGGCGCGGAACTCGGCGGAGATTTCCGTTTAGGCATCGGCATCCTCTCGCTTGACGCCATCGGCAACTACAATAAAGACGCTGTAAATCTCACCCTCAGCGGCGCCCCTACCAATGCTGCAGGCGTGCCGATCGGAACGATGCTGCCGCAGACGGTCACCGCTACACTATCCGACAATACCAACATAATGGTGCTCGCCAAGTATACGGTCGAACAGCTGAAATTGTATGCTGGTTACGAATGGATGCAATTCGCGCCTCCCAGCGACCCCTTCACCGTCGCCGGTACCGGCTTTACGACCATCGTGGGAGACTTTGTGTGTCTTGACTGCGCCACTCCGACCGCAGGCACAAATATCAGCAGTACTGCTTACAGCGCGAGCGCCGGCTTTAAAGACAAAGTTTTGCAGGTCTTCTGGGCTGGGGCAAGATACTCCATTACTGACTCGGTAGATGTGGTTGGCGCTTATTACCACTACGACCAGAACAACTTCGCCGCCAGCGCGGCCAACCTCGCGGCCTGTAACATTTCCTCGAGTAATAAAAATTTTTGCGCCGGCTCGATGGACGCGGCTTCTGCCATGATCGACTGGAAGTTTGCGCCCAAATGGGACACTTATATCGGCACGTTCTACTCTACGTTTGACGGCGGACTCGCCAACGGTTACCTCGCGCGCAACAACCTCGCCACGACAGCCGGGATCCGCTTCCGCTTCTGATGCGTTTCGGTGAGTCTAAAAAGCTGGTGGCGCGCGTGTGCCGGGATTGCGGTGGTGGGGAA
>JASHRR010001106.1 GCA_030037185.1 Xanthobacteraceae bacterium
CTATCGCTCGTTCGTGCCAGCGCCACTGCGACCTCAGCGGCTCTTCGCGACACCTTATTGCCTCTGACTGGAACCAGGATGTTCAGATCCCCGTCTTCGGGTGAGTCGACATGCGCTCCGCGCGCTACGACCATGGCAAGCGGACCTTCATACATCGCAGCGATGCGGGCGATCTCCTCGTGGAATCCGCCATGGGGCTCCACCGTGTTGGCAATGCCGAGGACGAGCAAACCGTAACCCTTCCGGGCTTCCCTCGTGACGGCCGATTCTGCCGGGAATACACCGGTCCGCATGGTCACATGGGCCGCCCGCCTTTTCTCCTCATGCGGTTCCGATGAGCGAGCGGTCGCTGCAATAGCTGATCTGACCGCTTCCGGGCTCCCGCGCCCAAGGTGAAGGACAGTGGTGGTAATCCCCTGCGATGCGGCGATCAAGCCTGCCAGACGCACCGCAAGCTTGCCGTTTACGCTGTCATCGACGGCAACGAGCAGGCGCTCGACGTTGCTAACAAATCCCTTTGCTTCGAAAGCTTCACGCGCAAGCCGGGCCTGCTCCTCCTCGTGCAGCGGAAGCCTCGAGAGTGCCCAACGCAGCGTCGGTGGCATCACCAAGGTGGTCACCACTGCCATGGTAACAATCATCGTGAAGAGATCCTGGCTGATGACGCCCATGGAGAGGCCTATGGACGCAACAATGACCTCCGTGGAGCCGCGGGCGTTCATGCCAAAGGCAAGCGCCAGTGATTCTTGGCGGGTCAGGCGAGCAAGTGCACCTCCCAGAAACGCGCCGGTGAATTTGCCGACGCTCGCGACCGCGATCAGACCGCCGGTGAGGGTTAGGAGTCGCGGGTCCTTGAGAATCGACAAGTCGGCGTTGAGGCCGGCCAAGGAAAAGAATAAAGGCATAAAGAGTGCGACAACCAAGCCACGCAGTTGCGCGTCAATATGGCGGGTCAGAATCGGCGACTCGCCGACCAGAATTCCTGCGACAAAGGCGCCGAGCACTGTGTGGATACCTATCAGATGTGTAGTCAATGCCATTAGGCACGTGACGATCAAAATTGCGGTGACGACCGGCACTTCGCTGATGAACGTATCATTCGTCCAGCGGATCAACGCGAAGACGAGACGTCGGCCGAGCGTGAAGCTTGCCAGCAGGAACAGCCCGGTTCCAAGCACGCTCTCGGCCAAGGTCGCCAAATTGAGAATGCCGTGCGATGCCAAGCCGGAAGTGACCGCTATAATGGTCCAGCCGACCGTGTCGTCGATGATGGCGGAGGCAAAGAGGGTCATGCCGATTTTCCTGCGCATGAACTTCATCTCGTGCACGACCATCGCGACGATCTTGATCGACGCCACCGATAGTGCGGTTCCGAGGAACAACGAGGTGACCAGTCGCTGATCGGCCCGCGGCACCATCGACTCGGGCAGGAATTGACCGAGCGCGATTCCGCACAGGAAGGGAACGAGGATGCCCGCTGCCGACACGCTCACCGCGGTGCGCCGAACCCGTCTTACAAGTTCGAGGTCGGTTTCCATCCCGGTGCGAAGGAGCAGCATCAAGATTCCGAGATTGGAAACAGCGTCAAGCATCGCCCTCTGTCCAGGCACGCCAGGGAAGACTGCGTGCTGCGCCTCCGGCCAAATCGCCCCGAATACCGATGGACCGAGCGCGACGCCCGCGATCAGCTGACCCATGACAGCCGGCTGGCCGAGCCGCTGCATCGCCTCACCAAGGAGGCGGCTAACCAGGAGGAGCAACCCGATTTGCGCGATGAAAAGTGCCTCAGGCGACCCCATGTGGGCCTCCTTGTGGTGCAGCGACAAGTGCGGGCCTCGGCTCCCGGCACCTGCGGCCGATCAACCGGTGGATAGGATCAGGAGCCAAGCGCCGAACGGCTACCGAGTTGGATAGGCGCGCTGCAGGGCCAAGTTCAGCGCCAGAACATTCACGCGCGGCTCGCCAAAGATCCCGAAGTTGCGGGGGGTAACGTGCCGCGTCAGCAAGGCTTCGATGTCCGCCGCCGGGACGCCCCGCGCACGCGCCACCCGCGCGACCTGCAGCGCCGCATTGGCCGGGCTAATATCCGGATCGAGACCCGAGCTGGAGGCGGTCAGCATATCGGCCGGGAGCTTTGCACCGGCGAGCTCAGGTTGCGCCTCCTCCAGCACCTTACGATCGGCAGCCATGCGCTCGGTCAGCTCCTTGCTGGTCGGGCCCAGATTCGAAGCGCCAGAGCTTGCCGCGTTGTAGGGGGTCGGCGCGGTCTTGGTTGGGTCAGTCGGATCGGTGTTGCTGGTCGCCGACGGCCGGCCATGAAACCATTCCGGACCATTCCACGCCTGTCCGATTAATCGCGAGCCGATGACGGTGCCGTCCGAGTTCCTGTCCAAGCTGCCGTTTGCTTGGCCCGGCATCAGCCACTGTCCAAGCCCTGTGAGCGCGAGCGGATAGGCGATGCCGCATAGCACCCAGGTGACCACAGAGGCTCGCAGCGCAGTCATCAGAATGTCACGCATGTCAGGCCTCTACTAAAGCATCGTCGACAGAAACAGGTCGATCGCCTTGATGCCGATGAAAGGTGCGATCAGCCCTCCTGCACCATAAACGACGAGGTTTCGGTAGAATGTTTCTTCCGCGCTCGTCGGACGGAAGCGGACACCGCGCAACGCCAGCGGGATCAATACGGGAATGATGAGGGCATTGAAGATGAGCGCCGACAGCACCGCGCTGTGCGGAGTTGAAAGCCCCATAACGTTCAGCGCAGAAAGTCCCGGCAGGGCGATGATGAACATGGCCGGTATGATGGCGAAGTACTTGGCCACATCGTTGGCGATCGAAAAGGTTGTCAGAGCGCCGCGCGTAATCAGCATCTGCTTGCCGATGGCGACGAGATCGATGAGCTTAGTCGGATCGGAATCAAGGTCGATCAGGTTCGCGGCTTCCTTGGCAGCATTTGTGCCCGAATGCATGGCCACGCCGACGTCTGCTTGCGCAAGTGCCGGAGCGTCATTGGTGCCATCGCCGGTCATCGCCAC
>JASHRR010001107.1 GCA_030037185.1 Xanthobacteraceae bacterium
TGAAGCCCGCTCTTAGCCAACCCATAGGAGAAAAACCGTGGGCCTGGCCGATAAACGCGCTGGTCGAGAATGTTCACGATCGATCCGCCAGCCGGCGCTTGGGCAGCGAAGGCCTGCGCAAGGAACAAGGGCGCACGCAAATTAACCGCGAAGTGGCGATCGAACCGGCCGCGATCAAGATCGCCGATTGCGTCCGGTTCGAATTCGGACGCGTTGTTGACGAGGAGGGTCAAAGGCCCGACCGCCGCGACGGCGGCCGACACCAGGCCGAGCACACCGTCGTGGTCGGCAAGATCAGCCGTGACGACGCCGGCGCGCCCTCCACTGCGAGCAATACCGTCCCGCAACTCCCCGGCCGTCTTCAGCGACCGGTGAGCGTGGATGGCAACGGCGTAGCCTGCCCGGGCAAGCGTCAGAACGATCGCGCGGCCGATACGACGGGCACCGCCGGTGACAAGCGCGGCCGGCGGGGAGGCGGCAGGGAGAGCGGACGGCATGTGCCGTTTCATCGCCCAGACGATCGGGATCGGCAACCCTGCGCGCGTCGCCCTCGCCGGCTCGGGCCGATTCCGTGCCGCGGCCGAGCAGCTCGTGACGGCGTATCGGCGGGTCGTTCCTTCCGCCCGGGCCAGGAATCTGGTTCGCTTCGGGGCCGACGATTGTTCGCTTTGCCTACCTGGAGACGCGTTTTTGCCGGATTTGACTTGAAACAAATCCATCTGCCGCAGATCACGCTCTGATCGAATAAGTGGCTGAGATTTTGCAGGTAATGCGTATTCGCGATGTAATCGGCAGTGTATTCCTGGGCGATAAACCGACATTGTTATGGCGGCAAGTCGATGATATCAGGATAAGAATTCGTTATACATACACCAGGGTCACAAAGAATCCTCCACAAAGCGTGACTAGACATCGCCGCACAATTGAATAGGGTCGTTCGCGTGTGAACCGGAGGGACGAACATGAAAGCATTATTGTTTTCGTCAACCGCGGCGCTCGCGACGCTCGGTGTCGTCGCGGCCGCATCGGCAGCTGACATCGCGCGTCCGCCTCCACCTCCCGTGACCAAAGCTCCCGCCCTGGCGCCTCCCTACAATTGGACGGGGTTCTATCTCGGTATCAACGGCGGCTACGGCTTCGGTCGTTCGACTTGGGACGGTTTGCCGGCCTCATTCAACGTGACCGGCGCGATGGCCGGTGGCCAGCTTGGCTACAACTGGCAGTTCGGCCAATTCGTTTACGGCCTGGAAGGCGACGGCGATTGGACCAACCTTCGCGGTACAGCGAGTCCGACCGATTGCAGCCTCGAGTGTCAGACCAAGAATGATTTCTTGGCGACCGCCCGCGGCCGCCTCGGCATTGCGGCGGACCGCTTGCTGCCCTACGTCACCGGTGGCCTCGCAGTCGGCGATATCAAAGCCGCCGTGCCGGGTTTTACCGGCATCGACAAGACGAATGCCGGCTGGACCGCTGGCGGCGGTCTCGAAGTCGCGCTCACCGGCAACTGGACCGCCAAGGCCGAGTACCTCTATGTCGATCTCGGCCGCACAGGGTGCAACATCGACTGCGGCCTGCCGGCCGGCAATAACGTGGGCCTCACCTCCAACGTCGTGCGCGGCGGCCTCAACTACCGCTTCTGAACTGTAAAGCCCGAGCTCCGGACGCCGAGCGGTGTAAGGGGGAAAGGCGGCGCCTATCCGGCGCGCCGTGCCGTCCCCTCCCCCCCTTACCCGCTTAGTTCTTTACTAGTCCGGGCGCCCGGCGGGCCCCTGTTCCCACTGAGTGGAAGTCTTCCCGCCGAGTGGAAGTCGCCATCAGTTCGCCAGCACAAGATTGACGGCTTTCGGCCCTTTGCCCTTCTTGTCGGGCTCAACATCAAAGGTGATCCGTTGGCCTTCGCTGAGCGCCTTCAGTCCCGCGTGCTCCACCGCCGTGATGTGCACGAACACATCGCGCCCGCCGTCGTCGGGTTTTATGAAGCCGTAGCCGCGCTCGCCATTGAAGAACTTGACCGTGCCGATCATTGCCATCGGGAAACTCCCATCCCGTGGTTGCGCGCCGCCGACCCCCACGGCACGGCGGCAGGCTCGACATTCGCCCTTCCCAAGGCTGTCACCTTGCTAGACCTTTTGTGCATCCCCGCAAACCGAGGCCACCCCGCGCGAATGTCAGGCCTTCATCGCCAGCCTAACACATTGCTGCCCGAAAGGGGATTGAGCGCTCACTGCCCGCCACCCTCGTGCGCAGGCACGCTCATCAGGTGCAACGCCACACGAGACCTTTAGGCCCGGCGGCGACCCGGCGGGCGCCGGTGCGGCGCCTTCGACGTCATCAGCTTCAATTCCGTTGGAGCACCACCCTTCAGATCAGCACGAATCGATCGAGTCGGGGAGCGCGAGGTCATCAAGCCTGTAGCCGCAACCGCCGTCGCGCCCGAGCGCGTTGAGCAGCGCCGGAGCGAACGTCCTGATTTCTGCGGCGAGCCGCCAAGGCGGATTCACGACGATGACGCCGCACGCGTTCAATTGGGCGGCTGGCCGCGGCGCCGCGACGGCAAATTCGGCGCGCAGCCATTTTTGCAGGCCCGCACGCCGCAGCATCTTGATGACACGATCCCGCTCGTCGTGCCCCTTGATGGGGTACCACAGCAGATAGATGCCGGTTGGCCATTTGCGGTATGCGGCCGCAACTCCCTCGGCGAGGCGGATCAGATCATTCGGCTGCTCAAATGCGGGGTCGACGATCACCAGTCCGCGGCGTTCCTTTGCCGGCACGTAGGCGTTGAGCGCGATCCAGCCGTCAATGCGGACCACTTTGGCGGCCGCCGAGGCGCGCAGCTGGCGCGACAGCGCGGCCGCGGCGCGCGGCTCAAGCTCGCAAGCGACAAGGCGATCCTGCGGACGCAGGAGGTGGCGCGCCAGCACCGGCGAACCCGGATAGTAGCGCAATTCGCCGGGGCGGTTGCAGGCATGCAGCGCCGAGAAGTAGGCCGCCATGAGCGCGGCGGCGTCCGCCGGCAACTCGCCCCCGGCGAGCCGGCCGATGCCATCGCGCCATTCGCCCGTGCGACTCGCCTCTGCGCCGGCCAGATCGTATAGACCCTCCCCGGCATGGGTGTCGATGACCCGGAACGGTGCGGTTTTCTCGCGCAAGTGGGTGAGAATGCGGGCGAGGATGACGTGCTTGAACACATCGGCGAAGTTGCCGGCATGAAAGGCGTGGCGATAGTTCATGGTTAAGGCGCCGGGGCCTGCTGGGCGTCGCGGCTATCTTACCCTGGGCCCGCGGGCGTCCCGACCGCGGCCCCTTGCCGCGCGCGACAGGCTGCTTTCCGGCGTATCGCGCATTAATCGCCGCGCACGGGCGGCATGATGAGCCTGTCGCGCCGGCAGCTGCGGCGCGCGATCTCCTCACAGCCGCGGAATTGCAGGTCGGGCGTCATGCAGATCTTCACCTCGTCAAGCCGCCGCCCGCCGCAGGATACCGAAATTCCCTCGGGTTTGAGGCTCGGATTGGCCTTGATGAAGGCCTCCTCGACCTCCTCTGGCGTGACCGTCAAGGGCGAAGGCAGATCGAGGTACTGGGGAGGAATTTTCACCTGCGCCCGGGCCATGCGAATGGTCTCGAAATACGCACCCGGCGACAGGCCGGAGCAAACGCCGTGCCGGTCCCATTCATGAAAAATGAGCGCCGGCGCCGGCATCAGGTCAAGCATTTGGGACACGATGTCGCGGGAAAGCCGCGGCGCCGGCACCTGGCAGTATTCGGGAAATCCCCGCTCGTATTGCGGCCACAAGCCATGCACCACAAACGAGAACGGCCGCCGCCCGCATTGCGGGTTGCGCGCCGCGCCGGCCGGATTGCGTTCGGCGCTGTCAGCGCAGAATGACGGCGACCACGACAACACCAGGACATAGTAATCGAATTGCCCCGGCTCGCCTTGATGGCGGTCCCGGGCAGCCGAGGGGCCCGGCGCGCTAAGCGCCCAGCCGATCATCATCGCACAGGCGAGGTAACGCGCGACCGCGCGCAGCGTATTTGCCTGAGGCAGGATTGGGCGTGCCCGGTTCACATAGCAAATCCCATGCCGCGAGTTACGGCCGCGCCGCCCGGCAGCTCGGGTTGTAGGCCCAGTTCCGGTCAAGCCCTGCGACGCACCATTCGACGCCGTAATCGGCGCCGAGCCAGCCGCCGTCCTCGATGATCGCATAGTTGATCTGGTGCGAGCTGCCGTCAGAAAGATGGACGGAGGCAGCGCAATAGCGGCGCGGCATGGTGCCCGAGGGCCACGGCTCCCACGCGATCTCCCGGACCTTTTCGAAACCCACGATGGCCAGGGCCGAATTCCAAAACCGCCCTTCCTTGCTGGAAAATCGCGCCGTGATCTTGTCGAGCGGTCCGTGCTCGTCGCACAATGGCACGTCGTTGTCGTATCTTGGCCCCGACAGCCAGAAGCTTTTTTCGAGCCACCCCGCGGCCGGCGCGGAGGTGACTGCACCGCCGACCGCGACGGATATCGCCAGGGCGATTGGAAGCACGCTTCGGCCCATGATTGGTCTCCTCAGTCCTCTCGGAGGACGACGGTGCCGCGGGACAATCTCGGGGTCAAGGGGAGATTGTGTATTGCCTTCCGGCTCTGGCGACCCTGCCGGCACGCGCCGCGCACTGCCCATTGCGGTCGGCCCGCTCACCGCTTGCCAGCGGGCGTTAACGCGTTTCCTGCCCGCTCAGCGCCAGTCGCCGGCGGCAGTCTGCACCACGGCCAGCGCCGCCACTGCTGCCGTGTCGGCGCGCAAGATGCGCGGACCGAGCGCAATTCGCGATGTCCGTGGCCGCCGCACAAGCGCCGCACGCTCCTCCTCGCCAAATCCCCCCTCTGGACCGATCAGCACCGCCATTTCCACATCGTTTGTACATGCGCCGCCCAAATAACTGCGCAAATCGGCCCGCACCGCCGCAACCGGATCGCCGCACGGCGCGTCCTCGTCGCAGAATGTGAGGTGGCAGGCCGAGCCCAGCGCCGTGATGGCGGTGGTAAAATCGAGCGGCGCTGCGATCTGCGGAATGGTCAAGATACCGCACTGCTCCGCCGCCTCGACGGCATTCGCCCGCATCCGCTCAAGGTTGACGCGCTCGGCCTGGGTGCGGCGCATGATCACAGGGTGAAGGGTTGACGCGCCCATCTCGACCGCCTTTTGCACCATGTAGTCGAGCCGGGCCCGCTTGAGGGGCGAAAACAGATAATGCAGCTTGCAGACCTCAGGTTGTCGTCTTACAATTTCTTCAACCTGTAGGACGGTATTTTGTCTGCCCGCGCGGGCGAGACTGGCGCTCCATTCGCCATCCGTTCCGTTAAACACCAGGACGGAGTCGCCAGCCACCCGCCGCAACACCGTCGCCAGGTAATGGATTTGGGCGGCGTTCAGGGCGACCGTGAGGCCGGCAGCAAGCGGTGTCGCAACAAACAGCCGCGGACTGCGAAAATCGTAGCGCGCCATGGACAAAATCCGGAGTCCGCCGCCTATCTCAGCGAGCGCGTCCAGCGCCGCGCAACCTGCAGGCGAGGCGCCCGCGCTCCCGAAGGGAGGGCAGAACGTAACGCCGCTAGCAAGGTGTCTTATTTCTGACCGCATCAGCACGGTCTGCCGCCTTGTCGCCGAAATCTGGGGGTTGATTTCCGCTTTGTCACCGAGTCGATAAGGAACCGCATCCCTTGTGATGCCGATCGAGGCTTGAGGGGAAACCACGTCATGGGCACTTGTCAGCGCCTTCTTCTCCTTGTTGCCATCATGATGCTCGCCGTCCACCACGCGGCCGCGCAGACGCAGACGCTGCCGTGGCCGACCGATCCGCCGCGAGCCGGCGGCGCGGCGCCATGGCCCGG